>NZ_JBEXUD010000052.1:0-86474 GCF_040614215.1 Dactylosporangium sp. NPDC006015 | reverse complement strand
CGGCGGGGGCGGCGGCGCGGGCACGGCCAGGGGCAGCGGGATGCGGCGGCTGCCGCCGGGCGCCACCCGTACCCGGACCGCCGGGACGGCCAGGACAGCCGGTGGCCGCGGGTCGACGACGGACGGCCCGGCGCCGGCGAGCGCCCTCGGGTCCCGGTGCGTGGCGGGGCCGGTCACCGCGCGCCGCCCGCACTCAGCCGGGTGTTGATCCGCGCGATCTCGGTCGCGTAGCGGCGCCGGTCTGCGTGCTCCAGGTCCAGGATCGCGTCCAGGGACCAGTGGAAGTGGTAGGCGAGGTACGCGGTCTCCTCGTGGAGCCGGTCGGCCGCGTACGTCACGATTCCCCCAGGCGGCTGCCGGACAGGTCGACGGCGATCCCGGTGCCGCAGCCGGGGCAGGTCACCGAGGCGGTCGGCGGGCCGTCGGTGTTGAGCCGCCGGTACAGGTCCTGCAGGTGGGCGACGTCGACGGCGAACAGGTCCTCGACCAGCCCCGCGTGGATGTCGGTCACCGTGCCGATCCGCACGACGACCCGGGCCAGCAGCACCACCGTCAGGTACGCCGGGTTCTCCCGCACCCGGTCGTCGCGCAGCGGCACCAGTTCGTCCCGCGCGGTGGCGAGGCGCATCACGCCGTCGCGGTGCACCACGCCGGCCGGGTCCACGTAGCCGCGCGGCAGCTCGAAGGGGAACTCGGTCCGCAGGCCGGCGGGCGCGCTCACTCGACCTCCATCTGCTCGTAGGTGACGATGAGGGTCTCGGTGAGCACGCCGGGGTCCCCCGCCCGCAGCGCGCCGATCTCGAGGCTGCGCGGCCAGGCGCCGCTGATCCGGTACCGCTTCAGGGGGCTGCCCTCCTGGTCGTACACGATGACCGCGCCGCCGCGCCGGGCCTCGCCGATCCGGCCGAACCGGGCCGCCTGCAGCCACTTCTCGAAGCCGTTGTCGGCCGTGAGCGGGCGCACCAGCGTGAGCTCGCCGCCGTGGCTGCGGCCGGGCAGCTTGCGCACCACGTAACGCCCGTCGGCGGTGTGCTGCCTGACCTCGATGACGTCGTGCTCCATCTTCAGCCCGCGCACCTCGGAGATCTGCTTGATGACGATCCCGTCGATCTCCAGGCCGAACGAGTGCCCGAGCGCCGCGTCGTAGTCCGCCAGTGCCATGACCGCGCCTACCCCTCGAGGAACGCCGCGCCGGACGCGGACTGGGCCAGCCGGAACACGATGAACTCCGCCGGCCGTACCGGCGCGACACCGACCTCGCAGATCACGGCGCCGCTGTCGACGGACTCGGCCGGGTTGTTGCTCGCGTCGCAGACGACGAAGAACGCCTCGTCGGGGGTGCGGCCGAAGAGCGCGCCCCGGCGCCACTGCTCCGTGAGGAACGCCGCGACGGTGCGCCGCACCTTAGCCCACAGCTCCGCGTCGTTCGGCTCGAACACCGCCCACTGGGTGCCGTACAGGATGGAGCGTTCGAGGTGGTTGAACAGCCGCCGGACGTTCAGGTGCCGCCAGGCCGGGTCCGACGACATCGTGCGGGCGCCCCACACCCGGATGCCCCGGCCCGGCTGCGCCATGAGCGCGTTGACCCCGACCGGGTTGAGCAGGCTCACCTCGCTCGCCGACAGCCGCACGTCGAGGTCGACGGCGCCGCGGATCGCCTCGTTGGCGGGCGCCTTGTGCACGCCCCGGGTCGCGTCGGTGCGCGCCCAGACCCCGGCGATGTGCCCGCTCGGCGGCACCGACCGCGTGCGCCCCTCGACCGGGTCGAACACCCGGATCCACGGGTAGTAGAGGGCGGCGTACTTCGAGTCGAACCCGGCGACGTCCCGGCGCCACTCCAGCGCCTGCATCGGCGACAGCCCCGGCGGCGGGTCCAGCACCGCCATCCGGTCGCCCATCATCTCGCAGTGCGCGATCATCCCCAGCTGAACGGCCTTCACCGCGTCAAGGTCGAGGTCGCCGCGCTGGTACAGCGCCATCAGGTCGGGCACGACGACCGTCGACACGTCCTGCACGGACTCCAGGCCGCCGAGCCCGGTCCGGTCGGCCGCGTCGCCGACGAAGTCGTCGGCGTGCAGGTCGGGCGCGTCCGCGTGCAGCAGGAAGCGGCCGGGGCGCGCCTTCTCCCGCCAGTTGCCGGACTCGACGTGGATGAGGCGCGATGTCTCGTTGACGCTCTGAACGCTGCCGATCGTCTCCGTGAGCCGGTCGTCCAGGTAGACGCGCACATCGTCGTGGGTCACCTCGACGCTGATCCGGTCGGCCGTCTGCCCGTCGTTGGCGATGAACCGGTAGGCGCCGGCGGTGGCGGACGGCAGCTCCATCCGGCCGGCGCCGACGCGCACGATGTAGCAGTCGCCGCCGCCGTTGAGGAACCAGCCGTAGACCGCGTGGCCCAGGTAGGTGCCGGCCACGAAGTCGCCGAAGGTCCGCCGGAACGAGGCCCAGTCGGCGACCATCGTCGGCGTGTTGAACGGCCCCTGTTCGGCGAGGCCCACGAACGCGGGGACCGAGGTGCCGATCGCCGCCACCGGGCGGCTCCCGCCCTCGATCTCCTCGACGTACACGCCGGGCGCGAGATAGCTGGGTGCCACGTCATGCCTCCGTCAGAGCCGGTCGGTGCTGTGGGTCGGCGATGCTCAGCCGCAGCCCGGTCCCGACCGGCGGGCCCACGGGCCGCGCCATGTCGGGGGTGACCGGGACGGTGACGGCGAGGCACACGGCCGCTTTCAGCGGGATGCCCAGCCCGGCGCACAGCCCGGGCGGCGCGTCCCGCAGCGCCATGGTCACGGGCTCCGCGATGGACGCGAGGTGCTCCGGGGGCAGCACCGGATGGCGCAGGGCCATCTGGAGGACCGCGCCGAGCAGCCCGTGCGCGGCGAGCGGGTCGACCGCCCAGGCCGTCACGGCGTAGGACAGCACGATGTACCGCGGCGGCGGCCGCACCCCGACGACCCGCCCGTCCTCGTCGTGCAGGCGGACCGCGCCGTGCTGCCGCCGCGTCACGTCCTCGGCGAGGTCGAACAGGGACACGTCGACCCGCACCGACATGTCCCCCACGGGCGCGTCGAACGACAGCCGGACCTCGCGGCCCAGCTCCTCGTACAGCAACGCGCTCAGCGCCCGCCCCACCTCGGCGATCACCGGCGCCACCGACCGGACCTCGTCACGGGGTGAGCATGCACCCCACCCCTCATCGACGAGTCATCGCCGGCTTAACGCCGCTACGGTTTCACCCCCGTGCCGAGCACCTTGTCGCCGGTGTGCGTCGCCGGCGGGAACGTGGCGACAGGGACGTTCAGCGCGGTCAGCGCGGCGTCGAGGAAGTCGCGCCAGATCGCGCCGGGCAGCGTGCCGCCGATGATCGCCCTGCCGTCCCGGTCGACGATCTTCTGCTCCTCGCTCTTGTTGCCGACCCACACGGCGACGGCGAGACCGCTGGACTTCCTGGCGGGGTCGGAGGCCGCGTAGCCGGCCATCCACGCGTGCGCGTTGTCGGTGGTCTGGGCCAGCTGCCACGCCCCGGCGGTGCCGGCGAGCTGGCGGTCGTCGTGGGTGCGCAGGCCGTACCGCTTCGGCACGCCCTGCAGGACGGCGTTCAGGTCGTCGGCCATGGCCTCGGTGAAGCCCGGGATCCGCTTCGGGTTGACGACCTCGCCGTAGGTCTTCTTGCCGTCGGTCCACACCTCCTTGAGGAAGTGCGCCTTCGTGGCGACCCCGCGGTTGGCGAACGTGGCCATGCCGGCGGCGTGGTCGAGCACGGTCACCGGGTACTGGCCGAGGCCCACCTCCGTGTTGAAGTACTTCGGGAAGACGTCCTTGCCCGGCGCCTTCGCCAGGTCGACCTTCACGAACCTGCCGTCGATGGAGGCCCACATGCTCCCGATCCCCGCGGCGTGGGCCGTGTCGATCACCTTCGCGGGGCCGGCCGCCGCGGCGAGCGCGAAGTACGGCGTGTTGAGCGCCATGACGGTGGCCTCGCTGAGCGTGCACCACTTCGGCGAGCCCGAGCTGCACGCCGGCGCCGCCGTGGGGTTCTCACCGGCGTTCCTGATCGGGTTGCGGCTCGTCCGGCCGCTGCCCGGGAACTCCTGCGGCGACTCGCCGTTCCAGTACGAGTCGATGGAGTATCCGGCGCTCAGGCCGGCCGCGAGGGTGTACACGTCGAACGACGCGCCGGCGGGGTGCCCGCCGCAGCAGCTGTCGGTGCCGTCGCCGAGCACCGGGTCGGCATAGGAGCCGGCGTAGTCGCCGCCGTTGCCGGTGTCGCCGCCGTAGTAGGCCTTGACCGCGCCGGTGCCGGGCTCGATCGCGACGAGCGCGGCCTGCAGGTTTGCCGGCTGCTTGTCCATGTTGGACTCGGCGTTGCGGCCGGCCTCGCGCACCGCGATCTGCTGTGCGGTCCTGTCGATCGTGGTGACGATCTTCAGGCCGCCGTTGCGGAGCCGGTCGAAGTGCTTCCTGCCGTCGGGCGCGGCGTCCTCGTACAGCGGCTGCCCGGTCTTCGGGTCGGTCAGCGCCGCCACCTCGCCGAGCACGTGGTGGACGATCAGGCCCTCGGGCTTGTCCATGCCGCCGGCCACCTTGGTCGCGTCCGCGCGGGCCTGCGCCGCGGTCAGCACCTTCGCCGGGTAGGCCAGCTTCTGGTCCGCGTCGGCCGGCGTCACGAAGCCGAGCTCGACCATCTGCCGTTTGATCTCGTCGAACCGCTCGTGGGCCCGCTCGGCGTCGACCGTCGGGTCGAACGGGCTGCCCTTGCCGTCGCCCTCGGGGTTGTCGACGAGCCCGGCGAGCACCGCGCCCTCGGCGGCCGTCAGGTCCTTCACCGACTTGCCGAAGTACGCCTGCGCCGCCGCCTGCACCCCGTACGCGCCGCGGCCGAAGTACATGATGTTCAGGTACTGCTCGAGGATCTGGTCCTTGCTGTACTGCCGGTTGAGCTTGGTCGCGATGACCGCCTCGCGCGCCTTCCGCGCGAACGACGTGCCTTCGAGCTCGGCCCAGCGCCGCGCGTACTGCTGGCTGATCGTCGACCCGCCGTGCCGGCCGTCGCCGGCGACATGGTTCCACACCGCGCCGGCCGCCTCCCAGTAGTCGACGCCGCTGTTGGTGTAGAACGTCGGGTCCTGCGCCGCGACGAACGCGTGCTGCACGTCGACGGGGATGTCCCCGAACGTGACCAGCGTCCGGTTGACCGAACCGATCCGCGCCATCGGCGTCGTGCCGTCGGCGTAGTAGATCGTCGTCACCCGATCCATGGTGATGTCGCTGGGCATGGCGACGCTGTCGTAGTAGTACGTGCCCCCAACCAGCCCGAGCCCGGCGATGACGGCGAGCACGAGCGCCGACCTGAG
Organism: Dactylosporangium sp. NPDC006015; assembly: GCF_040614215.1. Lineage (NCBI taxonomy): Bacteria > Bacillati > Actinomycetota > Actinomycetes > Micromonosporales > Micromonosporaceae > Dactylosporangium > Dactylosporangium sp. NPDC006015. The sequence continues at coordinate 81,120 of NZ_JBEXUD010000052.1, read as the reverse complement.
CAGGACCTTCCGCCACCGCCTCCGCCGGCCCTTACCCGCTGGTGTCCCGGCGGCTTCCGGTGTACCGGCAGCGCCCGGCGCACGGTCCACCGCCTCCGGCGCGCCTGCGGCCTCATCCGTGCCGGCCGCGTCAGGCGCTTTCGGCGCCGGCCGCTCGCTGCTCTGGTCGTCGTCCATGTCGTCTGCCCCGTCGTCGAATGGCCATCGATCGCCACAGATCGTACAGACAGTGAACGGATCCGGGGGATCCTGCGTGTTTGGGTACATGACCGTGACACACAGCAACGACGAGAAGCGCTACTTGATGCCTTCCTCGGCGCGGGCCTCCGTGGCGGCCAGGGCGGTCGACAGTTGCGCACGCCGCCCAGCTTCTCCGGCAGCGAGGTGGTCGCCGCGGCCACGATCCCCCCGGTCGGCGCGTAGGTGAGCGCCTTGAGCGTGAGCAGCGACCGCACCACGGCGTCGCGCCACTCGCCCTCATACGTGCAGGCCGACACCCATCCCTGCCAGTATCCGTCCCCCGGCACACAGGCATGATGGGTGGATGGCACTGCGGCGTGAGGTCGGCGTCGAGGGTCCGCGTGATGCCGGCGATGTCTGGTGCGGTGACCGCCCGCTGTCGGCGGCCCGTGTTGCGCCGACGCACCAGGCCCGTGGGGATTGCGGGCCTGGCGCGTCGGGCCGGACTCCTACGAGACCGTGCGGTACTGACCCCCGGCGGCGCCGTCCTGCTCGATGCTCAGTTCAGCGTGCAGACCGCGACGCAGACCGTCACCGTGTCGGCCTCGGCGGCAAGTCGACGGACCTGACCGTCGCTGGCACCGTAGACCCCAGCGGCTGGACCCAGGTCCGTCTGTCAGCCCAGCCCCGCACGGTCTCGTAGGACCTTCGGCAAGGTGCGCCAGGCCGGGCCGTCCCGCCGCCGCTGCGTCGCTATGGGCTGCTGTCGCGAAACCGAAATATCCGCCCATCCGCGGAAGTCTCAATAGGCGCCGACGCGAATCGTGCCGTCTGGGTCAGGAAGGTAGCCCTGCAGGTTCACCGCAGGATCATCGCTCCAGAACGGCGGATACGGACCGAACGCGATCGTGGCCCCGTCGTGCTCGGCGAACCAGTCGACCAGATCGGCCACGGCGTCCGGGGCCGGCGCCCAGGCGACCATGTCGTCGCGGAGCTCGGGGCCGTCCGCGGCGAGGACCCCGAACACGAGCTCGGCATCCCCGACAAGTTGAGCGAGAGCGAGTTCCAACAGGGCGGACGACGCCTGTCCACGGTAGGACAATTCAGGCCGGACGAAGACCGTGCAGGAGTCCGACGGCTTCCCCGCCCGAAGCGCGTGATCCAAGTCGGCGAGGGAGCGAAGCAGATACCACGCACGACTCCCCGCTCCGCCGGCCACCCGGTGCAACAGTACCGATTCGCCCAGATCTGCCAGTACCTGCGCGATCTCAGTGCGCATCTGCGCATCGACGATCGATCTGTGAGTTGGCATGCGGCTCAGGCTACGCGCCAGCGGTCGTAGGCGACCGCCGACGCAACCGGCGTCCGCCTACCGGCGGGTGCAGGGGCAGCAGATGCCGGTCCGGGAGCCCGGGCCGGGTCCGTCCCGCGAGGCGTATTCTCGGCGGGATGATCAGTGTCAACCCGCGCCTCGTCCGGGACGACAAGCCGGTCGAGCGGGCGACGTCCCTCGCTCTTCCCGGCGAGTTGACCGCGCTCATCGTCGCGATCCATGGTGCCGAGACGGTCGAGATCCCCGCCGACTACGCCGAATTCGTCCGTACCGATGGTGGCGGCCTGTGGACCCTGGACCAGAACGGTGCTCCGGACCCGTACGGCTGGGAGGTCCACCGGTTCTCCACGGCGCTCGCGGCCACCGCGGGGCTGTACGAGCGGGCCGCCACGGAGCAGGAGGACGCTCCGGACTGGGAGCACAAGGCGTCGATCGCGTCGATGCGCAAGGCCGGCTTCTGGCTCGAGATCGGTGGGTACGGCTGGCGGCACCTGCACTACCTGTGCTGCGATCGGTCCCGGGACCAGTACGGCAAGGTCTACGACCTCAACGACGGCGACCTCACCACCGGCATGGTCCCCGATGTGGTCTGGGACAGCTTCAGCGAGTACATCGGTTGACACCGAGCGCGCATCGCCAGGTCGTGTCTCCGCTCTGTGACATACAGTCGTCCGATCAAAGGACTCGGTCACCGGCACCGCACCGCCGGCGGCGTCCCCGAACGCCACGCAACGCGCGTCGGACACCACGACCACGGTCACCGCGTCCGCAACCACGCCCCAGACCAGCAGCCGATCCCCGCCGTCGCCGCCGCGCCGAGCCCCGCGACGCCGAGCAGGAGCACCCGGCGGGTGGCCGTCACACCGCCCCTCGCCGGCGGGAGAGGCGCGGTCGACGGGGAACATTGCGTGCGCGACACCCGCCGCGAGCGCCGGAGCGGGCAGCTTCACCGGGTCGGGCGGGAACGGCTGGCCCGCGGTCAGCAGCGCCTGGACGACCAGCAGGGCCGCCTCGTTGAACGCCCGGGCATGCTCGGTGTGGATGGCTGCGGCCCTGGTACAGAGGTCGAGCACGCCGGACTCCACGGACAACTTCCGGGCGGCGTCGTACACCGTCGTCGCGAGGTTCTCCAGCGAGGCCGCCGTCTGCAGCAGCGACCATCACCCCCCGGGCATATCATCTGAAACCGTGACGGTTGCCGTGATCCTCGCCGACCTCGACCAGTGGCTCGCCGCGAACGCACCCCGGACACTGTCCCTGCTGCACCCCCCGGCGAGCCAGGAGCAGCTGCAGGAGCTGGAGTCGCGGCTCGGGTTCGCGCTTCTGCCCGAGGTCGCGAGCACCCTGCTCTGGCACAACGGGGCAACGGAGGAGATGGGCGGCTTCCAGCTGGCGCCGACCTACTGGCTCACCGACGCGGCCCGTGTCGCGGGTGACGCCAGTCGCCTGAGGGCAACCGCTCGCGCATCCAACCCGGAGGCATGGGACGTGCAGTGGGTGCCGCTCGCTGCCGACCGGTGCGGCGGCTACCTGGTCGTCGACCACACCCCAGACGTGGACACCGGTCGAACCTTTCTCTGGGAGCCCGAGAACGGCGAGGACGCGATGGGGTCATGGACGGGTCTTGCGGAGCTCTGCAGCGAGCTCCGGTTCGCGCTGCTGCGTGGAGCACCGTGGCTGGACAACAGCTACCAGATCGTCGACGGCGGAGTGGAGTGGGAGTAGGACTCGCGTCATCCGACCCGGCTGCGAAACAGGACGGCACGGCGGACGGACGGGTTGCCAGCTGTTCGGCCGATTCGGGTGCCGACCGATCCGTAATAGCGGACATACCTGCTGGACCCTCAACGGCCACGCCGAGCACGACGCACGCGGCGCGACCGGGGGCACCACCTGGCCCCCTCTCCGGTGGTGACTCCGGTCGCGCGCGCGTGCCCCCGTCGTGGGTCAGGTCTGGCGGAGTGGGGGCAAGGGGATGGGGATCTGGTAGGCGGTGGCGCCGGCGCCGATGCCGCCTTCGCAGGTGTTCGGGGGGACGGTGCCGATGCCGCGGGTGGCTGGGCGTTCGGCGGCCCAGAACATGTAGCCGAGCAGGCCGGCGGTGGTGCCGGCGCCGTTCGGGGCGGCTGACTGGACGAAGGTGCCGGTGGAGCGTTGCAGCGACGTGGCGTAGCTGGTGCACTCGGGCAGTGGGCGGCTGCCCTGGGCGACGTACAGGCCGCCGGTGAACTTGGCGGGAGCGAGCGGCGGGACCACCGGGTTGTAGGTGGGTTTGCCGTCGATGTGTTCCTGCCAGTTGGCGATCGCCGCGCTCGCTGACGGTTGCTTCGAGGGGACCATGGCGTTGGCGTAGTCGAGGACCGGGCGGTCGGTGCGCAGCCAGTCGGCGGTGGCCTTGCGGTTGAGGGCGATGAGCCACCGGTCGCCGGCCGCGACGTCGATGGTCAGGCGGGCCGCCGGGTCGGCGCCGGACGCGTCGTAGGGCAGGGCCGCGCGGTACGCGTCGATGAAGGCCTGCAGTCCGGTCAGGTTGGGGGCGGTGTTCTCCTCGTAGTCGATCTCGATGCCGACGCCGAGCCGGCGGGCGACGGCGGCGGCGTTGCGGCCGAGCTGGGCGGCGTTCGAGGTGAGGGCCGCGTTCCACGCGTCGGTGTAGGTGATGCCGCCGATCGACAGCATGACGCGGATCCCGCGGCCGGTGAAGTAGCCGACGATCTCCGGGGTCATGCCGCGTGGGACGCCGGCCACCGTCGTGGCGTCGTCGGTGAGGTTCAGCAGCTTCCCCGGGTCGACGAAGCTCAGCACCACGACGTTGACCGACGGCCGGCCGTCGCCGCGGTCGACCAGCCAGTGGTTCTGGGCGTCGAACGCCGCCACGGTCCGGGCGGTGCCCCAGGTGCAGAAGTCGTTGCCGCAGTGCCACGCGCCGTAGATCTGCGGTGGCGTCACCGCCGCGGCCGCCGGCCGGGCGAGCGCGACAAGCACGGCGGTGACCAGGATGGGTAGCGCGGCGAGCACAGCGAGTATTCGGCGCATGCAAAGAAGGTAAACACTGGATCGACGGCTGTACACGGCCGCGGCCCGCAGCGATATACGGAGCGAAAGCGTTACACCGCGGGGAGTCGCGCGGCGCGGACGAGGACCTGGAGCCGGCCCACCTCGGTGCCGTCGCGGCGCAGACGGACGCCGCGGACCTGGAGCCATGGCTCGCCGTCGAACTCGATGGGGCCGGCGCGGTCGACGGACTCGACCCGGAGGCGCAGCTCACCGGTGCCGTACCGGTAGTCCTGCTCGCCCAACACGACGACGAAGACGCGTGCCGTCATGGCACCGGTCGGCAGCGTTCGGGTGCTGTCATGTGCATGGCGCCGAGCCTATGTCGGCGTCGTGCCCGGCGACCTCAGCTAAATCGATGCAACACTCGGCTTCTCGACAGGGCCGTGGTCGCCCGCGGGCCGTGGGCGGCTGCCTGATCGGACACATCCGCGCGACGATCGTGGCCGCCGGTGCTGCTCAGCGGGGGTGCGGGCAGGTCCGGCCGGGCCGTTTGCAAAGATCGGATCATGCCGTCGTCACCGCCCGAGGAAGCAACACCGCCCGAGGACCTGGCAGTACCCGACGAGGAGACGGCCCCGACACCCGGCCAGAGGACGGCACGCAGCGCCGTGGCGGCGCCCGAGCAGAAGAACGACGTGGCGGCGCCCGAGGAGGTGGCGACCGGGACCTGGCGGAGCCGGTGGCTGCGGCTGCTGCTCGTCGTCGTCTCCGTGGTGGTGCTGGCGGCGATCGGCCTGCGCGGGCGGCTCCCCGACCCGCAGGACCTGCTCAACTCGCTGACCAATGCCTCGTGGGGCTGGGTCGCCCTGGCCGGGCTGCTGCAGGCCGGGTCGGTCGCCGCGTTCGCGGGGCAGCAGCAGTACCTGTTCTCGGCGCTCGGCGTCCGGATCCGCCGCCGCCGCGTGCTGGCGATCACCCTGGCCCGCACCGCGATCTCGATCTCGGTCCCGGCCGGCGCCGCGGTCTCCACCGGCTACGCGATCCGCGAGTACGAGCGCGCCGGCGCCCCCAAGGAGCTCGGCGCGGTCACCGCGATCGTGTCCGGGCTCGCCTCGATCGGCGGGCTCGCGCTCATGTACGTGGCGGGCGGCGCCGCCCTGGCCGCGTACGGCACCACGACCTCCCTGACCTGGCGTCCTCTGGCCATCGTGGCCGGGATCGTCGCCCTGACGGCCGCCGTCATCGTCCTCGGCCGGCGCCTCATCGACGCCAAGCCCGCCGACCCGCGGAGGCCCCCGCCGCAGGGCCGGATCCGCCGGTACGTGCAGCGCCTCCTCGCCTCGGCCCGGGAGGCGTGGCGGGCGGGTGCCGGCCTGCGCGCCCGCGACTGGTGGGCCGTCATCGCCTACGCCGCCGCGAACTGGGTGACCGACCTGTGCTGCCTGGCCGCCTGCACGTATGCGCTGGGCCTGCCGGTGGCGCTGCCCGCGCTGGCCGGCATCTACCTCGGCGTCCAGATCGTCCGGCAGGTGCCGCTGTCCCCGGGCGGCATCGGCGTGATCGAGACCGCTCTGGTCGCGGGCCTGACCGCGTCGGGCGCGACCGCCATCGCCGCGACCGCCGCCGTCCTGCTCTACCGCCTGCTCTCGTGCTGGCTGCTCATCCCGCTCGGCGGGGCCGCCGCGGTCGTCCTGCGCCGCCCCAGGTAGCACCTCACCGGCAGGTGACCCACCCCAGTGGGAGTGCAGGGAGCCTCGCGCGCCACCAGTAGGCACACCAACCCGGCGAGGATCGGTGCTGAGCCGCCGAGATCCTGCGCTACCTCGACGTCATCGTCCTCCGCGACGATGGTCGATGGGAGCCGGAAGCGGTCACCGCTGCCGCATGGACGGCTTGCCGCACCTGATCACATAGTTAGAACAAAGTTCCGACAAGGTCAGAACAGGTCACCAGCCCGTGGCGAAGGTCGCGGGTTGGTGATCGTGACGAATTGATGGAGTGGTTGTGGACTCGAAGCGTGACGAGCTGGACCAGGCGATTCGCACCTTTGACCGTGACGCACTGGCGGCGCGCGTTGAGGACGCCGCCAGGCAGGCCGAGCAGATTAACGCCGAGTTTCCGCTCGATGAGTGGCCGAATCTGACACTGGATCGGTACGCACTGGGCCACGCCGGATACAAGTCGTCGTTCTGTTACCGGTTGGAGTTCAAGTCGCCCGAGCTCGGCAGCATCAGCGGCGGCAGCTCAAGGAAGCTGCTCATCTACGCGAAGTCCGATGGCTCGGGGTGGTACTTCGACCAGGCATACCTCGATCGGGAACGCGCCTGGGACGACGTGCGCACGGGCTTCGTCCGGGCTTTCGAGCTGGCCGGGCAGGGGAACATCGCGGAGGTCGACGACATCACTGCGCTCCGCACCGGTCCTGCGCTGACCGCCAAGACGTTGTACGTCTACTTCCCAGACGAGCTGTTGCCGATCTACTCGCAGGCTCATGTCCAGCACTTCACGGAGCTGCTGAGCCCCACCAAGGCGCCGGCCCTGACACCCCTCACGGCTAATCGGCGGCTGCTGACGCTGGTGCGGGAGGATGAGCGGTTCGCGGGGTGGAGCCCGATGGAGGTGATGCTGTTCCTCTACGGTTGGGCGGATCCGCGTGCCGGCCGTGCGGTCATGAAGATCGCGCCCGGCGAAGGCGCACGCTTCTGGCGAGATTGCCGCGACGGCGGGTTCATCTGCGTGGGCTGGGATTCGATCGAGGATTTGACAGCGTTCGGCTCTGAGGAGGAGCTCCGAGCGGTCTTCGCCGCCCATTATCCGTACAACGGCAGCTCCGCGACGGTTACAACCAAGGCCCGCGAGCTGTGGCGGCTCACGCAGTTGGAGCCCGGCGATCGGGTGGTTGCCAACGAGGGCGTATCGAAGGTGCTCGCGGTCGGCACTGTCATCGAGCCGGGGTACGTGTACCGACCGGAGCGGCCGGAGTTCAAGCACACGGTCGCGGTCACGTGGGATGAGTCGTATGCGCAGACGCTGCTCGAGCCCGTCCGGCGTTGGGGCGTCACGACCATTGCGCCGGTTTCGGCAACGCTGTGGCGGCAGATCAGGGCGGGTGTGTCGGCAGGCACGCCGACGGCCGAGGGGCCCGTCGGGACGACTGAGGTCGAGGCCCCGTCAGACCGACATCTGAGACTGGTGACCGAGGCATTGGAGCGGAAGGGGCAGGCGATCCTGTTCGGTCCGCCCGGCACTGGTAAGACCCATCTGGCGCTGCGGTTCGCGGTCTGGTGGCTGGCGCATGGCCGGGCCGGGCTGGACCCGCTTGCCGAATTCGGTACGTCGGAGTTCAGGCGGGTGCTGGCTGCGTTGTCTGCGCCCTCGCGGCCCGCGGAAACGCGCGAGAAAATCGGGCAGCTTACCCAAGTGACGTTCCACCCGTCGTACGGGTACGAGGACTTCATCGAGGGCTTCAAGCCGGTGAAGTCCGACGATGGGCTCCGCCTTGAGCTACTGCCGGGCATCTTCAAACGGGTCTGCCGCGCCGCGGCCGACGAGCCGGACCGGGCGTATCTCGTCGTCATCGACGAGATCAACCGAGGCAATGTCTCCAAAATCTTCGGTGAACTGATCACCCTGCTCGAGGTCGACAAGCGTGGCATCGAGGTACGTCTTCCCCAAAGCACCGAGGCGTTCGCCGTCCCTGGAAACGTGTACCTTCTCGGAACGATGAACACCGCCGACCGGAGCATTCGTCTGCTCGATGCGGCACTGCGTCGGCGTTTCGCGTTCTACGAGCTTCTGCCCGACGTCGAGCTGTTGGAGGGCGCCTACGTGGGAAGGCTGCACCTGGACAACCTGCTCGACTCTCTCAACAGCCGGGTCCGTGCCGAACTTGGCCGTGAGCGGCAGGTCGGCCACGCATTCCTGCTGCGCGACGGCAGGCCACTGGCGACCGAGGCCGACCTATGTGCCGCTATCCGCGGCGACGTGATTCCGCTGCTGCAGGAGTATGCGTACGACGACTACGGTCTGCTGGCTCGGCTCATCGGCGCCCAGGTGGTCGACGTGGAGCAGCAGCGCCTCCGCGAGCTCACCGATGACGAGATGGTTGAAGCCCTCTCCGCCGAGTTTCAGGTCGGCCTGGCCGATCAACTGCCGGCATGACGACACACGAGCTCACCGAATACCAGACCGTCCGGGTACCGTGGCCCGACCCTAGTGCGGCCGACCAGCAGCTCGCTGAGTCACTCGAAGGCAAGGGCAAGCTGCTGCGGATTCGCTGGCTCCGCAACGAGCAGGCCGAGATCACCGCATTTGCACGAGTCGGTGTGGTCACGTTCGACCAGTGCCAGGTCGCTGTCAGGCCCAAAATGGCCGGCGGCGACCTCTCAGTACTGCGCATGCTCGACTACGCGAGCGGCATCCATGCGCTTCGGCAGCTGCCACCGCAGCGGCGTATCGAGACTGGCGGGCTGCATCTGCGCGACCTCGTCTGCCAGATGCTCGCCCGCGCCGCCGATGACATCCTGCGACAGGGCCCAACGCGCAGCTACCTGACTCGCGAACGCTCACTGCCAGTGCTGCGCGGCCGGATTCTCGCCGACCGTCAGGTGCGTGCCCGGTTTGGCCAGCTGGACCAGATCGAGTGCCGCTACGACGAGTATGAGACCGACATTCTCGACAACCAAGTGCTGGCGGCCGGACTCAACCTCGCCGCGCGCTCTGCCGCGGCCGCCCCGGTCCGCGCCCTCGCCCGCCGGGTCGCGACTGACTTCTCGGCGCTTTGCGATCCCGCCGGCCTTGACCCGATCGACGTGGCAGCGCGGCTGCACTACACGCGGCAGAACGAGCACTACCGCGCCGCGCACGGCTGGAGTCTGCTCCTGTTGCGCGGCGCGGCGATCAGCGATCTGTACCGTGCGGGCAACGGTCAAAGCCGAGTGTTCTTCTTCGACATGAACCGCGTCTTCGAGGACTTCGTCACCCGCCTCGTGGAACACGCCTTCGAGGGCAGCGCCGTCGAGGTTCGGCCGCAATCACGGCACCGCTCAGTGATCGTCGATGAGCTCACCGGCCGCCCGTTCGGCACCGTCATTCCAGATCTCTTGTTGGTGCGCGGCGCGGGCGCGACCATGTGGCGGCGTGTCGTCGACGCCAAGTACAAACTGATCGGCGAACGCTCCCTGGACCGTGCCGATGTCTACCAGACACTCCTGTACGCTCAGGCACTCGGCGCGACCGGCGCGACCCAGCAGCCTCCTACCGCCGTCATCATCCATCCTGGTACGCCGGGCAGCCCGCACCGCCTCGTCGCCCGCAACACCGAGGGCATCCGCGTTGCCCGGCTGCGAACCGTGGCACTCGACGTCTCGGCGACTCTCGATGCCCTCGCCGACCGGCAGCACCGGGACAGGTTGCACGCCGAGGTCAGGGACCTGCTTACTGCCTAAGAGATCAGTTCAGAATGAGCTGGTGCGTCAGGCCCGTACCCGGTCCAGCGACCAGGTACGGGCCTGACGGTGTGCGGTCAGATCCAGCGGGGCGGGCTGGCGGGGCTCTCGTGCCAGCGGCGGTCCAGCGCCGTCACCACGTACGTGTAGTGCTTGCCGGGTTCGGCGGTCGTGTCGGTGAACGAGGTGCCGCGGACCGTGGCGATCAGGTTCGTGGCGTCGGCCAGGTCGCAGGCACGGGCCGCGGTCGTGCCGTCGAGGCGGTACACCCCGTAGGACGTGACCTCGGCGAACGGGCCGGCGCCGTTAGCGGTGGGGCGCCACCGCAGCTCCGCGCCGGCCGAGGTGCGCCGGGCGCCGGTGATGACCGGGAAGAGCAGCGGCTTGGCGGGGCCCCAGGCCGGCGGGAACGCCGGGCGGGTGTGGTGCTCGGCGGCGAGGATGGTCTCGGACCCCAGCCGGTTCGCCCGGACCTGGACGGCGCTGAAGTGCACGTCGCCGAGGACCTGTGGGTACTGGCGGTTGAACGTGAGGTGGTTGGACAGTTCGTTGGGGTCGAACCAGGCGGCGGGCTGGCCCGCGGCGGCGACCTTGTAGTCGGCCTGGCCGATGTAGAGCTGCACGTCGGTGCCGGCGACGACGTCCGCCCACCACGGCACCAGCTTCGCGTAGTCGGCGACGGCGAAGCCGATGTTCCAGTACACCTGCGGCACGATGTAGTCGACCCAGCCTTCCTTCACCCACTTGCGGGTGTCGGCGGAGTTGGCGTCGTAGGACTGGGTGCCGTTGGTGTCGGAGCCGAGCGGGTCGGCGGCCTTGTTGCGCCAGATGCCGAACGGGCTGACGCCGAAGCGGACCCACGGCTTGGCGGCGTGGATGCGGCCGTCGAGCTCGCGGATGAGCTGGTCGATGTTGTCGCGGCGCCAGTCGGCCTTGGTGGCGAAGCCGGCGCCGTACTGGGCGAACGTCGCGTCGTCGCCGAAGTCCTGGCCGGCGGCGGGGTACGGGTAGAAGTAGTCGTCGAAGTGCACGCCGTCGATGTCGTACTTCGTGACCGCGTCCATGACGGCGTCCTCGACGAAGGCGCGCGCCTCGGGGATGCCGGGGTTGAAGTAGAGCCGGCCGGCGGCGTTGTTCACCGGGTAGGGCACGGCCCAGTCGGGGTGGACCCGCAGCGGGCTGTTGGCCGGCAGCTTCGACACGTCGGTGCCGGCGCCGCCGGGTGCGGGCATGCTCGCCCGGTACGGGTTGAACCAGGCGTGGAACTCCAGGTTGCGCGCGTGCGCCTCGGACACGAGGTACGCGAGCGGATCCCAGCCGGGGTCCTGGCCGGCGACGCCGGTGAGGTACTGCGACCACGGCTCCAGCGGCGACGGCCAGAACGCGTCGGCGTGCGGGCGGACCTGCACGATGACGGTGTTGTAGTTGAGCGACTCGGCGAGGTCGAGCCAGCCGTCGTACTCGGCCTTCAGCTCGGCCTCGGTCTTGCCTTGCGCGGAGGGCCAGTCGATGTTGACGACGCTGGCGATCCACATCGCCCGCATCTGGTGCTTCGGCGTGGCCGGGTCCGTCACGCAAACCACCGGTTCGGTGGCAACCGCGGCCGAGGCGGGTGCGGTCGCCACGAACGCGGCGGCCAGGCAGAGTAGGGCGGAAAGACGGGCGAACATCAGGGTCACCTTCACGAGAGCCAGTTGGACGAGCCCGGGACCCGCGGCCAGTGCGCGGTGGACGGGGCGATCAGGTAGGCGATGCCGCCGCTGCCGGAGGCGACGGTGCCGTTCGCGCGGTACCGCTTCGTGCGCAGCCACACCTGCTCGAACTCGGTGCGGCTGTAGACGTTGCGGACCGCGTCGTTCGACGAGGACGCCGGGTCGTTGACGATCACGTCACCGGTGGCGGTGAAGCCGACGATGACGAACAGGTGCCCGGAAGTGGAGTAGTTCGCGGCGGTCAGCTCGGTGGCGAGGAACGACTGCGAGGTGACGACGGGGATGCCGGCCGCGATGAAGCGCTCCGCCTCGTCGAGGGAGTGCAGCCGGGTCACGATGCCGGTGAGGCCGTAGGTGGCCGCGTAGGCGGTGTTGAACGGCCAGTTGCCGGCGCCCTCGTAGGTGTAGTCGTAGGTGCTGCGGGCCGCGTTGTCGACCTGCGGGTCCGGGTCGGTGGGGTCGACCCAGGCGAGGTCCTCCGGGCGGGGGTGCTTGCCCCAGTACTCGACGACCATCTCCGTGGACGTCGGCGAGCACCAGGCCTCGCCACCGTTGTCGTACTCGGGGTAGTGGCCCTCGTGGATGTTCTGCGAGTAGCGCGGGACCGCCAGCTCCCGGCCCCAGGCGATGTGCCCGGCGCTGGCCGGCACCGTGAAGCGGTCCGGCACGTTGGAGGCCATTGCCCCGGCGAGGTAGACGCGCGGCGCCGCGGTCGTGCCCGCCTTGCGGTACAGGGTGAGCCGCAGCCGGTAGGACTGCAGCAGCACGCCGGCCGAGGCGTCGTCGATGGAGAAGGTGTCGGTCCAGATCGACGAGACGCCGTCGCTCTGGCCGTCGACGGTGGCGCGGTGGATGTCCTGGTCACCGCTCGCCCACTTGCCCATGACGTACCGCGGGGTCGCCCGGCCGTCGGTGTAGGTGCCCTCCAGCTCGACCTGCAGCCAGGTCCCGGCCGGGGTGTCGGCGTTCCAGGACGCGACGAGCTCGCTGGCGCCGAAGCCGACGCGCTGCACCGGCGAGGTCCAGGTCGCGTAGTCCCAGCCGTCGGCGGTCCCCGCGGCACCGCCGATGGTGAGGAACGGCTTGCGGCCCGGCACCGCCCGGGTGCCCTCGCTCCTGCCGCTGAGCCACTGCGGGAAGCTCTGCCAGGCGTGGAACGTGATCTGCTCGTCGTGGACCGGGCTGCCCGGGTGTGCCACCGCGGGTGCCGCCGGGAGCAGCGACGCGGCTGCGAGCACGACGATGGCGACAATGCGTCTCATGCCGCCCCCTCCGCTGCGCTCCGGCGCCGGCCTGAGCCCACCCTGCATTCCTGATGAGCGGCCCGAGCCGCTCCGCTGACCGCTCATTACCGCTCCTAGGGAAGGAACGACGGCAGGATCTGCACGTCGTCCAGGTTGACGAACATGACCCGGTGTCCGAACTGGACCTGCGCGTACCGGTTCTGGCCGCGGATGACGGTCCAGTCGCCGGGCGAGGAGCCGTCGAAGGTCACGGCCCGGTAGTACTCGCCGGGCACGATGCCGCCGAGGGTGTAGCGCTGGCCGGCGGCGAAGGTGTACTGCAGCGGCGTGATCGCCTGGACCGGCACGCCGGCCGGGTAGGCGGTCGCCTCCGGGTAGGCGCGCCCGTACACCGGGATCGTCGCCTTGCCGGCCTTGGGGGTGACCACGAGGCCGGTCGACCACTTCGCCGCTGGGCGTGCCGGCGGGTTGAGGAACCAGCCCTTCTGGCCGAGGTACCAGATCGCGGTCCAGTCGCCCTGCCGGTCGGCGACGGCGTAGGTCTGCCCGGCGGCGGCGCGGGCGCCGTGGTCGGAGACCTGCATCGTGGCCGGTTCGCCGCCGGGGCGCAGGCCGATGTCGCTGAGCAGCGGCGCGTCCGCGGCGGGCGCGGTGCGCAGCAGCACCGACGAGGAGCCGTGCGCCGGGCAGGGGGTGTCCGGCGTGCCCGTGCACCCGGTGAACGGCAGCTGGTTCTGCCCGTAGTCCGGGTCGATCGTGACGAGGCCGGTCCGCGGCGTGCCGAACTGGACGAACGGCGCGTGCAGCAGGTCGAAGTAGTGGCTCCAGTCCCAGTACGGGCCCGGGTCCCAGTGCATGCCCCTCACCGTCGACGGCACGGTCCCCGGCACGTTGTCGTGGCCGATGATGTGCTGCCGGTCGAGCGGGATGGCCAGGCGCGCCGCGAGGTAGCGCACGAGCTTCGCCGACGAGCGGTACATCGCCTCCGTGTACCAGGCGCCCTGCTGCGCGGCGTAGCCCTCGTGCTCCAGCCCGACGGACTTGGCGTTGACGTACCAGTTGCCGGCGTGCCACGCGACGTCCTTGGTCTTCACGTGCTGGGCGACGTGCCCGTCGACGGAGCGCAGCGTGTAGTGCCAGCTGACGTACGTCGGGTCCTGCACGAGCTTCAGCGTGGTGTCGTAGCTGGCCTCGGTGTCGTGGATGACGATGTACTCGATCCGCTGCCGGGCCGGGCGGTCGCTGAGGTCGTGGTTGCCGTAGTCGCCGTCGCCGAACTGCTCGTACGGTGCGGGGATCCACTCGCACGAGATGTCCACCGGGCACTCGAGGCCGTCCGGGCGGGCCGGCGGCCGGCGCAGGCCGAGCCGGTCCAGCCACGCCGTGACGGGGCTGATCCTGGGCTGCGCGGCGAGCGTCACGAGCTGGCCGTCGTCGGTGGTACGGCTGGCGCCGTCCCGCAGCGTCGCGTACACCTCGTCGGCGAACGCGGCCGCGGCGTCGGTGGTGTCGGCGCCGCTGTACTTCGCGACGGCCCCGTACCAGGCGGCCGGGTCGCTGGCAGCGCCTCCGGGTGCGCCGGCGTCGTGCTGGTACTGGGCAAGCAGCGCGGCCCCGCCGTTGATGTTGGCGGCCGGGTCGGTGCGCAGCGCCGTCTCCGACGCGCCGGTGAGCTCGGCGGCCCGGTCGAGGGTCTGCAGCGCCGGGCCGCCCGCGCCGGAGGTGACGGCCGGGACGGTCTTCGGGGCGCGGGAGTCGTCGCCGCGCGCGTCACCGGTGTCGTGGTGCGGCTGGCCCGTGGTGGTGAGAGCGGCGGCGAGCGCCGCGGCGTCGGTGAGGTGCATCGGGCCGTACCCGGCGCTGGTGCTGGGCGCGCCGCGGTTGGTGTCCCACCGGGACTCCAGATAGGACACGGCGAGCAGGACGCCGACCGGGACGCCCCAGGTGGCGGAGGCGTCGGCGTATGCGGCCTGGCGAGTGGCCGGCGCGGCGGTGGCGGGGGCGGCGGGCACCGCGGTGGCGGTGGACACCAGGGCGACCGCGGCGCCGAGCATGAAGGACCTGCGGCGAAGGCGCATCGAACCTCCTGACTGCGGATGGCTGGGCACAGCGTGACGCATAGCAATCTTTGCCGTCAATCCCTAACGGCGAGTTGCCTCGAAGCGTAGGGAACCTACGGGATCGCGGAGCGATTTCAACCGATTTGTTCGGAACAGTATGAACAAGAACGGACAGCAAGGTATGCAGATCCGTTACAGCGGACCAGTGACGGCGAAAGGTTTGTAGATTACCTTCACTGGTACGTCGCACGTCGACGGTTACCTACAGTCGATGTCGTCGATGCCGGGGAGGTGGGTGGCGTCATGAGCGTCGTACCACTGGAATCGGAGCGGGTGGACCCGCCGGCCGTGGACCGCGAGCCGGCCGGCGGGATCGCCGCGCGGTCGCTCACGCAGGCGGTCTGGCTGCGCCTGCGCCGCGACCGCACCGCCCTGGCCAGCGGCGTCGTGTCGGCGGTGCTCGTCGTCGTGGGCCTCGCCGCGCCGCTGATCGAGAAGGTGTACGGGATCGGCCCGCTGGACTCGTTCAAGGACGACCTGGACCGCTTCGGCATGCCGTACGGGGTGGCCGGCGGCGTCACGGGCACCCACTGGTTCGGCCTCGAGCCCGGCCTCGGCCGGGACCTGTTCATCCAGATGGTCTACGGGATGCGCACCTCGCTGGGCATCGCGTTCGCCGCGGCGCTGGTCACCACCACGCTCGGCGTGCTCACCGGGATCATCTCCGGCTACCTCGGCGGCTGGGTCGACGCGATCATCAACTGGATCACCGACGTCGCCCTCGCGCTGCCGTTCCTCATCTTCACCCTCGCCCTGATCCGGCCCCTGGAGCTCGCCTTCTACGGCCCGCGCGAGGCGGTGCCGGGCTGGTTCCGGGTCGTCGTGCTGATCGGGCTGTTCGCCGCGTTCGGCTGGACCAGCACCGCCCGCCTCGTGCGCGGCCAGGTGCTGTCGCTGCGGGAGCGCGAGTTCGTCGAGGCCGCCCGGGCCACCGGCGCCCGGACCCCGCGGATCCTGTTCAAGGAACTGCTGCCGAACCTGTGGGCGCCGATCATCGTCGTGTTCTCGCTGTCGATCCCGGCGTACATCACCAGCGAGGCGGCCCTGTCCTTCCTCGGCATCGGGATGCTGGAGCCGACGCCCGACTTCGGGCGCACCATCTTCCGCAGCCTCAACTACCTGCAGACCGACCCGGCGTACGTGTTCTTCCCCGGCGTGACGATCTTCGTGCTGGTCCTCGCCTTCAACCTGTTCGGCGACGCCGTCCGCGACGCGCTCGACCCGAGATCTACCCGGTAGGCCCGCGATGCTCAACTTCCTGATCCGGCGGATCCTGCTGGCGGTGCTCACGCTGTTCGCGGTGAGCGTGCTGACGTTCCTGATGTTCTTCGCGCTCCCCCGCGACCCGGCGACCGCGATGTGTCCGAAGAACTGCGACGCGGCCCGCCTCGAGCGCGTCCGCGACGAGCTCGGGCTCAACGACCCCAAGTACGTGCAGTACCTGCACTACGTGAAGGGGATCTTCGCCGGCCGGGACCTGGGCGCCGCGCAGGGCGGCTACTGCGACGCGCCATGCCTCGGGTACTCGTACGTCAACAGCGAGCCGGTGACCGAGACGATCGTGCGGGTCATCCCGGTGACGCTCAGCATCGTGGTCCCCGCGTCGGTGCTGTGGCTCGCCGTCGGCATCGGCCTGGGCATGCTGTCGGCGCTGCGCCTCGGCACCGTGTTCGACCGGCTCGCCATCGGCGTGTCACTGACCGGCGCCTCGCTGCAGCTGTACTTCGTCGGCGGGGTCCTGCTGCTCGTCTTCGTCTACACGCTGAAGATCCTGCCGTATCCGCGGTACACGCCGATCCTGGACAACCCGTGGGACTGGGCGACGGCGCTGATCCTGCCGTGGTGCGCCCTGGCGTTCCTGTTCTCCGCCGTCTACGCCCGGCTGTCGCGCGCACAGATGCTGGAGACGCTGTCGGAGGACTACGTCCGCACCGCGCACGCCAAGGGCCTGCCGTCCCGCACCGTCATCCGCCGCCACGCGCTGCGGGCCGCGATCACGCCGCTGGTCACCACCGCCGGCGTCGAGATCGGCGCCGCGCTCGGCGGCACGGTGATCACCGAGACCACGTTCGGGCTCCGCGGGCTCGGACGCACCGCGATCGACGCGGTCAAGGACGGCGACCTGCCGACGATCATGGGCACCGTCCTGCTCGCGGCGGCGTTCATCGTCGTCGCCAACGTCGTCGTCGACGTGCTCTACACCTTCATCGACCCACGGGTCCGGTTGCGGTGAAACGACCAGGGAGGCCACCATGCCACGCAAACCTTTGACAGCGTTGGTACTGCTCACGCTCATCGCCGGGCTCGGCGCGTGCAGCAACAACAAGCGGACCGACGACGACGCCCAGCCCGACACCGACCGGCAGGCGAGCGGCTCGATCGCCACCGACCCGAAGGACTCCAAGGGCCCGGCGGCGGAGATCCCCGGCGCCGGCAAGGGCGGCACCGTCACCGTCCTGCGGCAGAGCAAGGTCTCCCACCTCGACCCGCAGCGCGTGTACTCCTTCGTCGGCCTCACCGCGTCGCAGCTCTACGCGCGGCGGCTCACCACGTACAAGGACGACGGCAAGGGCAAGGTCGTCCTCGTCGGCGACCTGGCCGAGACGCCCGGCACCGACGTCGACAAGAACTGCAAGACCTGGGAGTTCAAGATCAAGGACGGGGTGAAGTTCGAGGACGGCAGCGCCATCACGTCCAAGGAGATCGCCTACGGCATCGCCCGCTCCTTCGACCTCGCGCTGACCGGTGGCCCGACCTACATCCAGGAGTGGCTCGCCGACTCCCCCCAGTTCGACACGAAGTTCAAGTTCACCGCCGACAAGACGGCGCTGCCGCCGGGGCTCACCGCGCCGGACCCCAAGACGCTGCGGTTCACCTTCGCCAAGCCGCACTGCGACCTGCCGTTCGCGGCGTCGCTGCCGGCGACCGCGCCCGTGCCGCCGGCCAAGGACACCGGCACCGACTACGACAAGCAGCCGTTCTCCTCCGGCCCCTACAAGCTGACGAAGAACGAGGCCGGCACCCGGCTCACGTTCGAGCGCAACACGTTCTGGGACCCGGCGACCGACGCGATGCGCCACCAGTACCCGGACAGCTATGTCTACGAGTTCGGCGCCAACATCGTCACCCAGACCAACCGCATCATCGCCGACAGCGGCGCCGACGCGGCCGCCGTGTCGTTCAACGGTGTCGACGCCTCGCTGGTGTCCAAGGTGGTCGGCGACCCCGCGCTGAAGGCCCGCACCCTGCAGGAGCCGACGCCCAGCGAGTACACGCTGACCATCAACAACAACCGGGTCACCGACCTGAAGGTCCGCCAGGCGCTCAACACCGTCATCGACCGCGACGGCATCGTCAAGACCCTCGGCGGCGACACCGTCGCGCGGGCCGTCACCACGCTCATGCCGCCGGCGACGATCGGCTGGAAGAACTACGAGGCCTACCCGGCTGGCAAGAGCGGCAACCCGGAGAAGGCGAAGGAGCTGCTCGGCGGCAAGAGCGTCGAGCTGGTCCTGGGCTTCCCCGACGACTCCCGCAACCAGGAGCTCAGCACCACCCTGAAGAGCAACCTGGAGAAGGCCGGCTTCAAGATCACGCTGAAGCCGATCGCCGCCGACACGTTCCTCGACGAGACCAAGAAGAAGGACAACCCGTGGGACCTGTACATCGGCTCATGGGGCGCTGACTGGCCCAGCGGCGCGTCGATCCTGCCGGTGCTCTACGACGGCCGCGCCATCAAGGACGGCGGCAGCAACAACGGCGCGTCCTACCTCAACGCGCCCGCGCTCAACGCCGAGTTCGACCGCATCCTGGCGATGCCCGTCGGTGAGCAGGGCGCCGAGTGGGGCAAGCTCGACGAGAAGATCATGCTGGAGCACGCGCCGGTCGTGCCGCTGTACGTCGACGTCATGTTCACCCTCCACGGCTCCAAGGTCGGCGGCCTGTTCATCGACTCGATCTGGGGCAGCGTCGCGGTCACCAACGCCTACGTGAAGCAGTGACGGGACTTGTGTCGGTGGCGCTGGCCGGTGAGGCACGCTTGGCGGACGTGCCCCACTACGCGGCCAGCATGATGAAGGTGCCGGTGTTCGTCGCCCTCCACCGGGCGGCGGACGCCGGCACCCTCGACCTCGACGGGCCGGTGCCGGTCGCCAACACCTTCACGTCGGCGACCGGCTCCTCGTACAGCTGCGACCCCGGCTACGACAACGAGCACGACGTCTGGGACCGCCTCGGCAGCGCGGCACCGGCCCGCTGGCTGGCCCGCCGCATGATCGTGCGGTCCAGCAACCTCGCGACCAACCTCCTGCTCGCCCTCGTCGGCCTGCCCGCCGTCGCCGAGGCGTGGCGGGTGGCGGGCGCGACCCGCAGCGTCACCGGCCGCGGCATCGAGGACGCCGCCGCCGAGGCGGCCGGGATCACCAACACGGTCACGGCGGCCGACCTCGCCCTGCTGTTCGGTGGGCTCCTCGCCGGGACCGTCGCCTCACCCGCGGCGTGCGCGGAGATGCTCGACGTCCTCGCCGGGCAGGAGCTCCGGGAGGATCTCGCGCTCGGGGTGCCCGCGGGGGTCCGGGTCGCGTACAAGAGCGGCTGGGTCGACGGGGTGCGGCACAGCGCGGGCGTGGTGCTGCCGCCCGACGCGCCGCCCTACGTGGTCGCCGTCTGCACCACCGGCGTGCCCGATGCCGCGACCGTCATCGCCCACGTGTCGAGAACCGCCTGGGAGGAGCGCCAGTGACGATCAAGGAGGTGCG
This sequence comes from Dactylosporangium sp. NPDC006015, assembly GCF_040614215.1. Taxonomy (NCBI): domain Bacteria; kingdom Bacillati; phylum Actinomycetota; class Actinomycetes; order Micromonosporales; family Micromonosporaceae; genus Dactylosporangium; species Dactylosporangium sp. NPDC006015. The sequence continues at coordinate 61,330 of NZ_JBEXUD010000052.1, read as the reverse complement.
CACGCACCGGGTGTCGGCGCCGTTCCACACGCCGTTCGTCACCGCGCTGCGCCGCGCCACCGCCGCCGAGTCGCTGATCGTCGAGGTCGTCGACGGCGACGGGTGCAGCGGCTACGGCGAGGCGCCGCAGGTGTGGCAGGTGACCGGCGGGTCCGTCGCCGGGGCCGAGGCCTGCGTCCAGCAGCTGCTGGGCCCGCTGATCACCGGCCGCGACGCCGACGACCTGACCGGCAATACGCGGCTCGTGCAGCGGGCGGCCCAGCGCAACGAGGGCGCCAAGGCTGCCGTCGACGTCGCCCTGCACGACCTCGCCGCGCGCCGCCTCGGCCTGCCCCTGGTCCGGTTCCTCGGGGGCACCGCCACGTCGGTGCCGACCGACGTCACCCTCTCCGCCGGTTCGTTGGTGGACGCCGCCCACGCCCGGGTCGCCGAAGGCTTCCATGTGCTGAAGGTCAAGGTCGGCGTCGGCGGGGACCTCGCGCGCGTCCGGGAGCTGCGCGAGGCGGTCGGTCCGGACGTGGTGCTGCGCCTGGACGCCAACCAGGGCTGGACCCCGCGCGAGGCCGTCACCGTCATCCGCGGCATCGAGGACGCCGGCCTCGACGTCGAGCTCGTCGAGCAGCCCGTCTCCCGGCACGACCTCGACGGGCTCGCCTGGGTCAGCGACCGCGTCGGCGTGCCGATCCTCGCCGACGAGGCCGTGTTCGGCGTCCGCGACCTCGTCGAGGTGATCCGCCGCCGCGCCGCCGACCTCGTCAACGTGAAGCTCGCGAAGTGCGGCGGCATCGGTCCCGCCCGCACCCTGCTCGACCTCGCCGCCGCCCACGACATGGGCACGCTGGTCGGCTCGATGATGGAGACCCAGGTCGGCGTCGGCGCGGCCGCGAGCCTCGTCGCCGCCTACGGCACCACCGCCGTCTCCGACCTCGACGCCGCCTGGTGGCTGTCGTCCTCCCCCGTCCAGGGCGGCCCCGTCTACGAGCGGGACCGCGTCCACCTCCCCGACGCCCCCGGCCTCGGCCTGTCCTTGGAGCAGCGTTGAACGTGGTACGCGTGCCGGTCGCCACCCTGTGGGCCGAGCCATCGAAGACCCGCCCCTGCGACGCACCTGCCCTGCGCGACGAGCCCGACCTCGCCGGCTGGGTCGCGGCGATGACCCCCGACGAGCAGACCAGCAGCGACGTCGTGACCCAGGCCCTCCTCGGCGACCGGGTCGTCGTCGAGGAGAGCCGCCCCGACGGCTGGTCCAGGGTGACGCTCCCCGGCCAGCACGACTACCCCGGCTGGATCCGCACCGCCCACCTGACCACCGCACCCGCCCCGGACGACCAGGCCCCCGCACCGGCGGCGAAGCCCCCGACCGGCGAGGAGGTCCTGACCGAGGCCCGGCGACTGATCGGCGTCACCTACGTGTGGGGCGGCCTGTCGACGCACGGCATCGACTGCTCCGGCCTCGTCCACCTAGCCTGGCGGCGCCTCGGCGTCAGCCTCCCCCGCGACGCCCACCAGCAGCAGGCCGCCACGGTCGCGGTGCCGGCCGGCGAGGAGCGCCCCGGCGACCTGTACTTCTTCGCCCGCCCCGGCCGCTCCGCCCACCATGTCGGCATCGTGGTGACGCCCGGTCACCTGATCCACGCGTCGCAGGGACGGCACGCCGTCGTCGAGGAGCCGATGCCACCGGAGCGGGCCGAGACCCTGGCCGGCGCGCACCGCGTGTGATCCGCCTATTGCGGTTCGGTCGATGTCGATGTTGGATGTCGGCAGCGCAAGGAGGCTGCGGTGCTCGCACTGCTCGGCCGGTGGACCGCCGACCACCGGATGCTCGTCCTCGCCGTCTGGGCCGTGATCGCCCTGGCCGGTGCGGTGTTCGGGGGCACGGTCTACGACCGGACCCAGTCGGTGGACGGGCTGCGCCCCGACGTCGAGTCGTCGGTCGCGCGGGAGCGCATCGACCGGCTCGCGCCGGAGGGTGAGCGGGTCGTCGCGGTCATCTCGGGGCGCGACTTCAACGCGACCGCGCTCGTCGACAACGCCAGCCGGGTCATGTTCGACATCCGGGCCATCCCCGGGGTCGCGAAGGTCACCGACGCCTACACCGCCGGGTCCGGCCAGGTCTCCAGCGACAACCGCAGCTCGCTCGTCACCGTCGAGCTCAAACCGGACCTCACCGACGCCGAGGCACTCGCCGTCGCGGACAAGGTCAAGGCCGCGCTGCGCCGCATCGACGCGCCGCGGGTGCTCGTCGGCGGGGAGCTGCTCGCCGAGCGGACATTCGGCGAGCAGGCCGTCAAGGACGCCGCGATCGGCGAAGGGGTCGCGCTCGTCGTGCTGTGCGGGGTCCTCGCCGTCGTCCTCCGCGGGATCGTGGCGGGCAGCCTGCCGCTGGTCGCCGCGCTCGGCACGGTCGCCGCGACGCTGCTCGCGCTGGCCGGGCTCGCCGGCGCGGTGCCGGTCAGCGAGTACGCGGTCAACGTCGTCACCCTCCTCGGGCTCGGCCTCGCCGTCGACTACAGCCTGCTGGTCCTCACCAGGTTCCGGGAGGAGCGCGCCGCGAACCGCAAGGCGGCGCTGCCGGACCTTCTCGCCACGACCGTCGCGACCGCCGGGCGGGCCGTGCTCGTCTCCGGGCTCGCCGTGGGCGCCGCGCTCGCCGGGCTGTTCGCGTTCGCGGAGCCGCTGCTCGCCGCGATGGCGCTCGGCGGCGCGCTCGTCGTCTGTCTCGCCACCGCCGCCGGCCTCACGCTGGTCCCGGCCCTGATCGCGGTCGCGCACCGGAGGATCCCGGCATTGGCGGTACCGACGCGGAAACAGCGACCCGGAGTCCTGGCGCGGCTCGCCGCATCCGCGCAGCGACGCCCCGCGGCCGTGGCGCTCGGCGTGACCGCCGGGCTGGTCCTGCTGAGCCTGCCCCTGCTGCACCTCACCCTCGCCAACTCCGACGCCCGGTCGCTGCCCACGAAGAGCGAGGAGCGGCTCGCGTACGAGGCGGTCGAGCGCGACTTCGCCAAGTGGACGACCCAGCCGGTCACCGTCCTCATCGAGGGCGGCGCCGGCGACGCGCCGGTGGTGCCGGTGCTGGAGCGGATCCGCGCCCTGACCGGCCAGGCCGAGCTCGACCTGCGCACCGGCCTGCCCGCCGGCGTCACCGTGGTCGACCTGCACCCGGCCGGGTCCGGCGAGCGCCTCGTCGGCCAGGTGCGCGCCATCGACGCGCAGGTGCCGGTGCTCGTGGCCGGCCCCGCCGCCGAGCTCATCGACGCGCGCGAGTCGACCCGGTCCAGGCTGCCGATCGCGATCGCGGTCATCGTCGTCGCCACCGCGATCCTGCTCTTCGCGCTCACCCGCTCGGTCGTGGTGCCGGTGAAGGCGCTGTGCATGAACGTCCTCACGCTCGTCGCCACCCTCGGCGTGCTCGTCGCCGTCTTCCAGTGGGGCTGGGGGTCGGCGCTGCTCGGGTTCGAGCCGTGGGGCGCGCTGGACATCACCACGCCGCTGCTGCTGTTCGTGTTCATCTTCGGCCTGTCGATGGACTACGAGGTGTTCCTCCTCGCCCGCATCAAGGAGGAGTGGGACGCCCGCACTGGCGACGACCGGGCCGCGAACGACCGGGCGGTGCTCGCCGGGATCACCGCGACCGGTCCCGTCGTCACCACGGCCGCCCTGGCGATCGGCATCGTCTTCCTCGGCTTCGCGCTCGGCGACCTGATCGCGGTGAAGGAGATCGGCGTCGGCATGACCGTCGCCGTGCTGCTGGACGTCACCGTGGTCCGCGGGCTGCTGCTGCCCGCCACCATGTCGCTGCTCGGCACCGCGAACTGGTGGCGGCCGGGCTTGAAGCCGGGTGGCACACTTCGCTCACGGGGGAGCTTGCCTCACAGGGACGTGACAAGCGGGAGGTAGGACGATGCGCCGGCCGTTCGTGGCCCGCGACCCGGAGCGGGCCGTCGTCGAACGCACGATCACCGGCGTGGAGCCCGGCGGGGCGCTGCTCATCGGCCCGGCGGGCATCGGCAAGAGCCGGCTCGCCGACGAGGTCGTCACCGCCGCCGGCCGGCAGGGGCACCACGCCATGCGGGTGCACGCGTCGGAGGCGGCGCGGGAGCTGCCGCTCGGCGCGCTCGGCCCGCTGCTGCCGGCGCAGCCGCCGAAGGACGTCGCGGCCGTGCTGCGGGCGCTGGTCCCCGGGCACGGGCGGGGGCTGCTGTTCGTCGACGACGTCGACCTGCTCGACCCGATGTCGGCGGCCGCGGTGCACCAGATCGTCGCCAACGGTCTCCTGGACGTCGTCGCCACCGTCCGCGCCGGCGTCGAGCTGCCCGCGTTCGTCACCGCGCTCATGCGCACCGGGCGGCTGGAGCGCGTCGACCTCGGCCCGCTGACCGCGGCGGGCGTCGCCGAGCTGGTCGCCGCCGTCCTCGACGGGCCGGTCTCCAGCATCACCGTCGCGCACGTGCAGCGGCTGTCGGCGGGCAACCCGCTGTACGTGCACGAGCTGCTGACCGACGCGGTGGAGTCGGGCGCGCTCGCCGTCGTCGACGGCCTGTGGCACCTGCGGCAGCTGCCGGCCGCGTCGCCGCGGCTGACGGACCTGCTCAACGCCCGGCTGCGCAGCACGAGCCGGCAGGAGCGGCTGGCCCTGGAGCTGCTGGCGATCGCCGGACAGCTCGGTCTTTCGCAGGTGTACGGGCTGAGCGACCACGACGCCGTCGAAGGGCTCGAACGGCGCGGGCTGATCACCGTCCGGCAGGACGGCCGGCGCACGCACGCCGCGCTCGCGCACCCGCTGTACGGGGAGATCCTGCGCACGACCCTGCCGGTGTCGGTCCGTCTGCGGCACAGCCGCACCCTCGCCGACCTGTGGGAGCGCACCGGCGCGCGGCGCCGCGAGGACCTGCTGCGCTGGGCGGTGTGGCGGCTCACCGGCGGCGGGCCGGTCAACGCGGCGTGGATGACCGAGGCGGCCCGCCTCGCCACCCTGCTGCGGGCCCGGGTCGCCGTCCGGGAACGCCTGGCCAGGCACGCGTGGCGGGCGACCGGCGCGGCGGAGGCCGGGCTGCTGCTGGCGGCGGCGCAGTTCGACGCGGGGCGGTCCGGCGACGGCTACGCGGTCCTCGACCGGATCGCCGCGACCGCCGACACCGACGAGGACCGGGCCGGCGCCGCGCTCGCCCGGGCGTTCTACCTCGGGTGGGGCGCCGGCCGGCTCGACGAGGCCCTCGCCACCCTGGAGCGGGCCGGGACGGTGGTCACCGACCCGCAGTGGCGGGCGGCGCTCACCACGCAGCGCAGCATGCTGCTCGCCGCGTCGGGCGCCCCGGACGACGCACTTGCCCTGCTGGAGCCGGTCCTCGGCGCTGACGGTGCCCTCACCCTGCAGGCGTCGGCGGCCGGGGGTCTGGCGTACATGCTGGCCGGCCGGTTCCCGGAGGCGATCCGCCTGGCCCGCCGAGCGCACCGGCTCGCGACCAGTGCCGAGCGCGCGCACCAGGACATCGGCGTCCTGCCCGGTCTCGCCGGGCTGTGCGTACGGGTGACGACCGACGCCGGCCACGTCGCCGACGCCCGGCGCTTCGGCGAGACGGTCCTGCGGACCGCCGCGGGCAAGGGCGACGCGCACGGCCTCGCCTGGATCACGGCTGGCCTGGCGAGCCTGGAGCTGCCGGCCGGTGACCTCGAGGCCGCCCGCGGCCACGCGATCGAGGCCGCCGCCTACTTCCGGCAGGTCAGCTCGCCGATCGGGCTCGGCTGGGTGCTCGCCATCGGGCTGCTCGTCGCCGTCCACGAGGGCGACCCGGCCCGGGCGGCGACGATCGCGGCGGAGCTGGCCGCGACCCGGCCCGAGCAGCGGCAGGTGCAGCTGTACCACTACGAGATCGACCGGGCGCTCGCCTGGCACGAGACGCTGGCCGGCGACCCGGAACGGGCCCGGCACCGGCTCGCGGCGCGGGCCAGGCACTGGTGGGACCGGGGCGCACTGCTGCCCGGCGTCGTGCTGTGCAACGACCTGGCCAGGCTCGGCGGCGCCCGGCAGGCCGCGGCGATCCTCGGCGACGTCCCACCCGGGTGGCCGCTCGGCGAGGCCGTCGCGGCGTTCGTGCGGGCGATGGCCGGCGGCGACGGCCCCGGGCTGGAGGCGGCGGCCCGGCGCTTCGACGAGCTCGGGTTCACCGTGTATGCGGCGGACGCGGCGGCGGCCGCGTGGGCGGTGAAGGGCTCCGTCCGGGACGTCAACCGGCTCGCCGCCGCCGTCGCCGCCTGCACGGCACGCTGCCCGGGGCTGCGCACCCCGCTGCTGGCCGCGGTCGACGCCGAGCACCGGCTCACCCCGCGGGAGCGGGAGATCGCCTCCCTGGCCGCCGCCGGGTTCAGCAACCGGGACATCGCGGAGCGGCTGACGCTGTCGTTCCGCACGGTCGAGAACCACCTGGCCCGCGTCTATCTCAAGCTCGGCCTGCACGGCCGCAACGAACTGAGTGGTGCGCCGCCACGAATCTGAGTGGCCGCCACTCATGACGCTGCGCATACCGCCCAGCCACTGTGTGCCGAGCATGTTTCGTCGTGCTGCCTGACCGCGCCATCGTGCGGGCCGGCCGCGCGGCGACGAAACGATGACATCTGGGGGCGGACGGTGACCGTCGACGCGACGTTCGGGCAGCTCGTGAAGACCCGGCGGCGCGCGCTCGACCTGACCCAGCAGGACCTCGCCAGCCAGGTCGGCTACTCGGTCATCACCATCCGCAAGGTGGAGACCGACGAGCGCCGGCCGTCGCGCGAGCTGGCCGAGCGGCTCGCGAAGTGCCTGCACATCGCGCCCGAGCGGCAGGGCGCGTTCATCGGGCTGGCCCGCCGCCAGGCCGACTGGGTCGACGACCGCGACTCCCCCACCAACCTGCCGACGCCGCCGACCCGCCTCATCGGCCGCGGCCACGAGCAGGCCGCGGTGCGCACCGAGCTGCTGCGGCAGGACAGCCGGATGCTGACGCTCGTCGGCCCGCCCGGGATCGGCAAGAGCCGGCTCAGCGTCGAGGTCGCGGCGGAGGTCCGCCCGCTGTTCCCCGACGGCGTGCACTTCGTGGCGCTCGCCCCGCTCGGCGACGAGGCGCTGCTGGTGCCGAGCATCGCCACCGCCCTCGGCGTCCGTGAGGTGCCCGGCACGCCGCTGGGCATGGCGCTGCTGGACCACCTGCGGACCCGGCGGCTGCTGCTCCTGCTCGACGACTGCGAGCACCTGCCGGGCGCGGCGCGGCTGGTCGCGGAGATGCTGTCGGCCGGCCCGCAGCTGCGGGTCCTCGCCACCAGCCGGGCGCCGCTGCACCTGCGGGGCGAGCGGCTGTTTCCCGTGCCGCCGCTGCGGCTGGCGGACGACGGGCCGGCGCTGACCGCGGAGACGGCCGCCCGCGCCGCCGCCGTCGAGCTGTTCGTCGAACGCGCCCACGCCGTCGACCCGCACTTCGCCCTCACCGACGCCAACGCCGCCGACGTCGCCGCGATCTGCGCCGGCGTCGACGGGCTGCCCCTGGCGATCGAGCTGGTCGCGGCGCGGATCACGCTGCTGAGCCCGCCGGCGATCCTGTCCCGCCTCTCCGACCGCCTCGCACTGCTCACCGACGGGCCGCGGGACCTGCCGGAGCGGCAGCAGACGCTGCGGCGGACCATCGACTGGAGCTACGACCTGCTCGACCCGGCAGAGCAGCGGCTCTTCGCGCGGCTGGCGGTCTTCACCGGCGGCTGCACCGTCGCCAGCGCCGAACAGGTCGCCGGCCTCGACGGCGAGCGGCCCGGGGCGATCCTGCACGGGCTGACCGGCCTCGCCGACAAGAACCTCGTCCGGCAGGAGGTCCGCGGCGACGGCGAGCGCTACGCCGTCTTCTTCGACATGATCCGCGAGTACGCCCTGGAGCGGCTCGCCGCGTCCGGCGAGGAGGACCGAATCCGCGCCGCGCACGCCCGTTACTTCCTCGACCTGGCCGAGATCGCGTACGGGCAGCTCGGCGGCGCCGCGCAGGAACAGTGGCTGAGCCGCCTGGACGCCGAGCACAACAACCTGCGCGCCGCCCTGGAGTGGCACGTGCAGAGCGACGACGCCGAGGGCGGGCTGCGGCTCGTGGCGGCGCTGTGGAAGTTCTGGCACATCCGCTCGCACCACACCGAGGCGGGCCGGTGGACGACCCTGGCGCTGCACCTGACCGGCGAGCACGACCCGGCGGTCCGCGCGCGCGTGCTCTACGGCGCCGGCTGGATCGCCGTCGACCGCGGCGACCACCTCCTGGCCCGCGCCTGCTTCGGCGAGAGCCTCAACCTGTGCCGGCGGCTCGGCGACCCGCGTGGGATCGCGGAGGCGCTGCACGGCGTCGGCGTGATGCTGCAGGCGTCCGGCTCCGGCCGGCAGGCGCTCACCCTGTTCGAGGAGAGCCTGGAGCTGTACCGCGGGCTCGGCGACGACGAGGGCATCGCCTGGTCGCTGGACCATCTGGGCGAGGGCCGGCTCGCGCTCGACGACCCGGCCGGCGCGGAGGCGCTGTTCGAGGCGGCGCACACCATCTTCGGCCGTCTCGGCCACGCGTGGGGCGCCGTCATCACCCTCGACCACCTCGGCCTCGCCGGCCTGGTCCAGGGCGACCACGCGGCGGCCGAGGAGCGCTTCGCGCGGGCGCTGGAGCTCTTCGGCGAGCTCGGCAGCACGTGGGGCGTGTCGACCGCGGTCGCCCACCTCGGCCGGGCCGCGCTCGCCGCCGGCGACCTGCAACGCGCCAGGGAGTGCTTCGGGCGCTGCCTGGCCCTCAACCGTGCGGAGGCCGACCGTGACGGGGTCGTGCGCTCGCTCGCCGGCCTGGCGGGCGTGGCGATCGTGGAACACGACCTGGAACGCGCGGCCGGCCTCTTCGGCGCGATCTCCGCGGTGTCACGCGTGCTCATGGACCCGGTGGAGCGGGCCTGCCAGGCGCGTGACCTCGCCGTGGTCCGGCGGCACCTGGGCGACGAGCGCGTCGCCCGGGCGTGGGCCCGGGGCGCGGCGGGCGGACTGGACGCCCAGCACGAACCGGTGGGCACCGGCTGACCCGCCGGTGCCCACCACCTCCACCCCGGCGGCGACCGCCCTTCGGCAGGAGGTCGATCATGGCGTTGTTCGCGGCCCTGTGCTGTGGCAGTCTGTCCCGTGGTGAACGGCCGAGGCGATCAACGGAGACGGCCGGACCGGGGACTGCTGGCGCTCGCTGTCGTGTTGCTCATTGCGGGATTGGCGCTCGCTGCCGGGACGCCGGTCCTCTTGTCGTGGAACCACGACAAGGCCGAACGGCTACGCGCCACCGGAGTGCCAGTCGACGCCTCGGTCACCGGCTGGTCCACACAGCAGCGCAGCACGGCGGCCGCTGACTACATAAGGCTGGCGTACACCTACAACGGCGTGCGGTATTCGGCCCAGACGCGATGCGGCGGCAGCGGCGGGTGCGCCGAACCGCCTGGTCCGATGCTGCGGATCTGGGTCGACCCGCAGCATCCCGACGAGTTCGTGACCAGCGACGGCAACACCGACGACTCGAACCTCGCCACCCGCTACCTTCTGCTACCGGCCGGCTTCATGACACTGGTCGGCGGCCTCGGCATCTGGGTCGCCACGGCGCTTCCCTCAACCCTGTTTCGTGGGCGCCGACGGGCGTGAGACCCGATCGACCGGCAGGTGCAAGTTCGGCGCTGCCCGGGACGTTCGTGCTCACGAGCGGCTGGGCGAACTCGGAGCTGCGCACCACCACGAAACGGGTGGCACTGCGGGCCGGCGCCAACACCATCACCCTCGGCAAGGGCAACGGCTACGCGGAGATCGACTTCATCGACGTACGCCCCGACACCCACCGCTACGAGGCCGAGCTGGCCGCCGTGACCAACGCCCGCATCGGCGGCTTCCGCTGGAACGAGTTCCCCGACAAGGTCGGCGGCATCGACCTCCCGGACAGCGCCGTCGAGTTCGCGGTCGAGGCGCCGATGACGGGCACCTACCGCCTCGAGGTCGGCTACGCCAACGGCACCACCACGACGTCCACGCATCAGGTGTACGTCAACGGCGCCGCCGCGGGCACCGTCTCCTACCCGAGCACCGGCGCGTGGTTCGACGGCCCGACCCAGGACCGTGCCGGTCGCGTCGCCCCGGTGACGGTCCAGCTCAACGCCGGCACCAACCGGATCCGTTTGCAGAAGGGCGTCGGCTACGCCGAGCTCGACTACGTCGAGCTCAAGAAGACCGACGCCTGACCGGCCGTCGATGGCGAAGGGGCGCCCCCTGGGTCCGGTGGGCGCCCCTGGGCCGGTCAGGTCACTTGTAGGTGATGTCGCTCTTGTTCACCTTGCAGTTGGCGTCGTTCCAGCCCTCGCCGAGGTAGGTCGGCTCGGAGCCCTTGCTGACGCCCTTGTACTTGCCGCACACCGTGGTGCTGGAGCCGTTGTAGACCGTGACCCGCGTGATCGTCGCGGTGTCGCCCCAGTTGGAGTTGATGCCGGCGACCATGTCCACGTCGTCGACGATCACGTTGTCGATCCGCACGTGCCGCTGGTACGAGCTGGAGCAGTTCCCGCACGCCCGGTACAGCTTGCCGGTGCCCTTGAGGTAGAAGCCACTGATGCTCACGGTGCCGTTGCCGTTGTGCTGGAACGTCTTGTCGGAGCCCGACCGGGCGCCGCCGCCGATCACGTACGAGGTGCCGCCGCCGGTGCCCTTGAACGTGGCGGCGTCCTCACCGATGTCGTTCCACCACACGTTCCTGAGCGTGCAGGTGCCTTCGCAGTGCACACCGTCACCGGCGGGCGAACCCAGGATCACGTTCTGCAGGGTGCCACCGTTGGCGATCTTGAACATCGGGTCCTGGCTCTCCGACTGGCCACCGTCACCGATGCAGCAGTAGGTCTTCATGCCGCCGTCGAACGTGCCGGAGACATTGACCGTGCCGGAGATCTTCACGTTGCCCTGCGACGCCGGCCACGACGTGGTCGGGTTGCCGCCACCGCCACCGGTCGAGGTGGGCGTCGGGTTGCCGGTGGGGTTCGACGTCGGGTTCGAGCCGCCGCCGGCGTACGTCTCGAACTCGGCGATCCGCGGCGCGCCGGACGCGCTCGTGATCTCGAAGGTGATCTTCTTCAGCGAGACCGAGGAGAAGTTGATCGTGCTCGGGCTGCCGCTGCCGCTGGCCAGGACGGCACTCGTGTCGTGGTTGAGGACCCGCCAGGCGCCGATGGACCCACCGCCCGAGGCCTGCCGGATGACCGCCGAGGCCACCGTTGTCGCGCTGCCCCACTTGATCGAGATCGAGCCGGTCGAGCCGTCCGGCGACCAGTAGGTGCTGGTGTTGCCGTCTTTGACGTTGCCGTAGCTGGTGCCGCTGGCCTTACTGGAGCCGTCGGCGCCGGCGCTGAGGCTCAGGTTGTCGGCTGCCGCGGCTTGGGGCATCTGCAGCGTCAGCGTGACACCGGCGGCTGCGACCGCGGCGGCTCCCGCAGCTAGCCACCGTACGGCGACTGGTCGTCTCATCCGTGTCTCACCTTCCGAGAGTGGACCGCTCCCCGATCAGGTCGGGAAAGCGCTTTCCTGGGAACGTAGAGACGAGTCGATGTCGAGGCAATCGGATGTCCGGTTTCACCCGTTTGTCGGTGTGACCAACCGTGAAAATTCCAGGGTCCCGACCCCGACCGACTGGCACACCGACAAGCGGGTCCGTACCTTCGCCGGCGATCATCCCTAGCAGTCTTGCAGCTCACCGCTGCCTGAGTAGAGTTCGTGGCCGTGCGAGCCCTGTCCGCGCATGCGGTCAGCGTCCCGCGCGCCGGCGGCCGCACGGTCGCCGGGGCCGTCCGGGGCGCGCCGCGTCCCGGCCTGCGTCAGAGCGGGGCGTCATGAGTCCGATCCTGTTCGTCTTCGTGGTGGGTGTCGCCGTGGCCCTGGTCCGGCGCCGCTTCCTGGTCACTCCGGACGGCCGGACGGGCGGGGACCCGCCGGCCCGGCTGCTGGGCTGGGCGGTCGGCCTGCTGGCCGAGCAGCGGCAGGAGTGGGGGCAGGCGATGATCGGCGAACTGGACCGCCTCGACGGGCGGGCCCGGCGCTGGCGCTTCGCCCTCGGCTGCGTCGCCGCCGCGGTGGTCGTGCCGCCCTGGGGGCCCGCGGCCGCGGCCCTCGCGGCCATGACGGCCGCCGCGGCCGGCGCCGGCGGGCTGTACGTCGCCACACACGTGCACTACCGGCTGCACACCGACGGCTGGACCTGGGCCGGGGCCTTGATCCTGCTGCTGCTCCTGGTCGGCTACGTCCTCGGCGGGGGCGTGTTGCTTCGCCGCCCGGGTGTGGCCGGCCCCGGACTGGTCGGCGCCCTGCTCGTCACCGCGGCCTGGCTGGCGGTCGGTGGGTTCACGTTCGAGGAGTGGCTCAAACCGATCCCGCACCACCCGTGGTTGATCGTCCTGACGCCCGTCCTGGTCGGCGCGGGCGCCACGCTGTGGGGCGGCGGCGCCGCTGTCGGCCGGCGCGCCGCACGCCTGGCCACCGTCACCGCCGCCCTGGCCGTCTACCTGTACGGGGTCCTCGCGGTCGCGGTCGTCGGCGCCACCGGGCACGATCCCAGCGACGGATGGACGACCGCCCAGATCGTCGCCGACGACCTCGGCAACCAGGCCGTGTTCTACCTTGTGGCGCTGCCGCTGGTGACCTCGACCATCGGGTGGGCCGCTGCCGCCGCCACCGCCCGCCTGCGCTTCGGCAGTTCGATGCCCGCGCCGGCCTACCTCGCTGTCCGGACCGCAGGCCCCGGGCCGGCGGCGGATCCCGCACCGGTAACCACGCAGCCGCAGTCCCGCCCGGCACGAGAAGCCGGCGGCGGCACGTCCGGTGCGATCCCCGCTGCACCGGCCCGCCGGAGCCGAGCCTGGTTCCTCCTGCTGCTGTCCGCCGCCCTGGCAGCAGCGGCGTTCCTCGTCCTGTTCACCATGCTGAGCCCCCACGCGTAACCTCGCCCCTCGGCACGCTCGCGCGGCGCGGTGCACCCCGCCTTCGTCTCCCGCACTACGCACAATCGCCTATTTCCCACTCGCGCCAAGGGCCACCCGCACAAGCGGAACGTATTCTGCCTGTACCTGTCCCGGGTGCGCGAGGTCACCACGCTGGAGCTGACCCACCACTCCGGCGACGCGGTGAAGATCAGCGGGCCCGGTGTCACGCCCGCCGACATCGACCGTGCCGTCGACGCGCTCCGCGAGTTCGACCGGCGCGACGGGACGGACGACCAGCGGCCTGCCGGCGCGGCGGGCTGAGATGGCGCGCCTCGCGAGCCCGGACGACAGCCGGGTGGTCCTGGTCGGCAACGCGCATTACGCGCATCCCGACATCAGTGACCTGCCAACCGTCTCGGCCGGACTGCTGCTACAGCGGCGCGGCGCTGCCGCTGATGGGCGACGGCGACAACGAGTCCGACCTGCAGGAGGCCGACGGGGTGGCCATCCTGTCGTCCGGCGACGCCAACTTCCACGCCAACCCGGTCGACGTCGAGGGCCGGTTCACGCTCTTCACCGGGGCGCTGATCCGCGCCGTCCGCCAGGGCCTCGACAACGGCGAGCCGACGCTGACCATCACCGCCGTGTTCCAGCACCTCCGCGCGGTGCTCGGACAGCCGCGGATCAACCAGAGCGGCGCCATCGACCGGGTCGGACTGTTCCGCAACGCCCGCTACGAGGGAACCGTCGAGCCCGACCAGCTCGCCAGCGGGGGCACGACGTTCCGGGCGCCGGCCGAGCTGATCCGGGAGCGGATGCGGCAGTCGCCTGGACGGTGACGCTGACGTTCGCGTGCGCCGTGGCGCTGTCCGAAGGTGATCGCGACACCGGCATCGCCGGGCTGGTCATCGCCATGATCGGGGTTCTCGTCGCGCTCTACCGACTGTTCTGGATCACCACGCAGCTGCGCATCACGCCGAACGGCATCGCCCACCGCAGCCTGCTCTGGGACCGTCAGCACAGCTGGGACGAGATCCTCGGCGTCCGCCTGCGGAGGTCCCGCTCGCTGCTGTTGTTCCCGCGGTACGACGTGGAGATCCGGACGGAGACGACCGAGACCACAACCACGTCGAGCACCATCACCACGGGCAAGGACGACCGGCCGACGACGTCGAAGTCGACCACGGTCAAGGCGCGGGACACGTTGTGCTCGCTCAACGACGTGGACGCCCCGGCCGCGCAGGTCGCGCACGCGTTGAGCGCCGCCGCCGGCCGGAAGGTGCTGACCGTCGACGAGATCGACGACCGGGTCAAGCGGTTCCCGGCGCCGGTGGACCGGCTCGGCGGCCGCCTGTTCACGATCGCGGTGGGGGCGCTGCTGGCCGCCACGGTCGACTGGTTCACCGCCGTGCTGGTGACCGTGGCCGTCGCGGTGCTGTTCGCCCGCCTGGTGTTCGAGAAGCCCTGGCGCACCATCGGCGTCGGCGCCGACGGCATCGAGATCGCCGGCCCGTTCCGCACCACCAAGTACCCGTGGGCGGGCATGCGATACGTGGCTGTGCTGCCGTGGCGCACCCGGCTGCCGGGCCGGCGGATCCTGTACATCGCCGACCGGCTGGCGCCCGACAGCCAGGTCCACTCACCGTGGCTGATGACGGCCCGAGACAGCAGCATCGTGGTCCGCAACCTCGCCCTGTCGGTGTGGAGCGCCCGCCGCCTGATGGCCGCCCTGGAACAGTTCGGCGGCGACAGCTGGCGCCCCAACATGCGCACGCTCGACGTCCGCGACCACCGCCCGGACCGCACCCGCCCCTGAACGACACATCCGGCAGCCAAGCTCGCCGGGTCAGCGATTCGCGGACGTCACCTCACCACTCGGCGGCGGGCTGCACGACGTCGGGGCCGCCGGTGTGCGGGGTCGAGACGTAGCCGCTGTGCGGCTCCGGCAGCGCCGCCACACACCTCGCAGAGCAGGCATTGACCAGCAACGGCAGCACGTCGGTGCCGACCCAGCGAGAGATCCAGACCTGGCGCAGCTCACGGTCGACCGGCCCGTCGCAGACGCTGCAGATCCGCACCGCGTCGGCACCCCACACACCCGGGTCGAGCACTGCGAGGTCCACATCCCCGGCGCCGGTCAGCGGCCGCAGCGCCGGAAACGGCGACCGGTACTTGAAGTTGCCGTACAGGGCCCGCGTGCTCACCGTGCTGTCGGCAAGCTTCGCGCATCTGGTCAGCTCGTACGGGTACCAGTGCAATCGGTGCGACGTGTAGGGCTCGAACATCTCAAGACTCGTCATGGCCCCGATCTCCGGTGGGATGCGCACCAGGTTCGTGCCGTACAGCACCAGATGTTTGACCGCGGTCAGCTTCGCGATCGCCGGCGGCAGCGTGACGATCTGCCGCCGCTCGGGAGCGCTCAGCTCCACGAACGGTTTGAACACCGTCCGCCCGTCCGCCGCCGCCTCATCGATCAGCGCCAACAGATGCCGCCAGCCGGCCGCCGAGGTGTCCTGCCGATCCCCGTGGAAGGAGACGGTTGCCGGCTGCGTCTCGTCGGGGTAACCGGTGCACAAGCACCTGTCCCGGTCGGGCCCACCCCCAGCGGGTCCGACCGCGTCCGCGAACCGGTTGGGGAACACGTGCGGCATGACCTCGTCTGCGCCCATCAGGGGAGCATATCGATGGCACCGGCGTCCTGGCCGGCGGCTGGGGCGCGTTCAGGTGGCCGTCGGATGCGGCTGGTCGTCGGAGGGGACGTGGACGTGGAGCTTGTCGTACCAGCGCGATCCTGGCGAGCGGCGGGCGGGGCGGGCCCGCGCCTCGGGGTGAGGGACGGGCCCGCGCTTGCCTTACGGGCCGGTGCAGAAGCCGACGTCGTTCGTCGTCTGGCCGGGTTGGAGGATCTTGTTCCAGGGGTTGGCGGGGTCGGCGTGGGCGTTGACGGCGGTCGCGCCCTGCTGGGTCAGGACCATGTTCCAGGTCTGGCTGATGTGCTGGCCGGCCGGGATCGCGAAGGTCGCGAACCATTCCTTCGCCGCGCCGGTGTTGTTGGTGACGTACACGTCGGCGCAGTAGCCGCCCTGGCTGACCGGGCGGACGCCGGGCGGACGGACGACGACGGTGGCGGGCAGCGTGGACTGCTCACCGCAGTACATCGTCAGGTCCAGGTTCGTCACCGGCGGCAGGTTCGCCGACACCTGCTTGGCGGGCGACTCCACGACCGTCTGCGAACTGCCGGGCGCGGTGCACCCCGCCTTCGTCACCCGCACCTTGTACCAGCCGGGCGAGACGTCCCACCGGTAGAAGCCGTAGCCGTTGGTGAGCGACGGGTTCGCCCGGTTGCGCGGCGACATGATCGTGGTGCTGCCGTTGGGGACGGCGGTGTACGTGCCGGTCTGCGTCGCCGAGCGGTACAGCGTCACCGTCGCCCCGCTGATCGGCGAACCGGCCGTGTTGGACACCTTCCCGCTCGGGTCGATGAAGAGGTTGCCGGTGCTGGTGAACGTGACGCCGTTGCACACGATCGTGATGATGACCTGCGCCTCGTCGTGCAGGACGTAGCCGGCGGCCGGGTTGCGCAGCGGGCCGACGCCGGTCGCCGTGTAGTTGCCGGACCCGACGTGGGTGAGGGTGCCGTTGAGCCGGAACCCTTCCGTCGGCGGCGTCGTGTTGTAGTTGCGCCCGACGATCGTCCACGTGGCGCTCGTGGCCGGGGTGCAGCCGGTCGCGTTGATGGTGAACACGTCGTCCCAGTGCACGAGCGGCGTGCCGTCCGGCGTGGCCCGGCCGCCGGTGTTGATGCCGCCGCTGACCGCGACCGGGTTCACGCTGAACTTGGTCGTGGCGAGCGTCGAGGTCTGCGGCAGGTTCCAGATCTCGAAGCCGGCCTGCACCGAGGTGACCCACCACTTCGGCTCCAGGCAGATCGTCTGCTCGGGGGTGATCGGCGAGCCGGGGTCGGTGGAGCAGTAGATGCCCATGTCGTCGAGGCTCGCGGCGTACTTGGTGAAGATGTGGCTGTCGAAGCCGCCGTTGGCCGGGACGGTGCCGGGCACGGCCGGGTCACCGACGAGTCCGGTGCCTTTGGTACGGGCGACGAACGAGATGACGTTCCACCGCACGCCGTTGTCGAAGCTGCGGACGCGGCCGCCCCACACGTCGAACGTGGTGTCGGTCGCGACGCCGTTCACCGTGGTGCGGATGCCGGGGATCTTCACGTCGACGAGGAGCGGCATGCCGGCCGGCTGGATCTTGCCGGCGTGGGCGGCGTACGCCGTCGGGTTCTGCGCGTCGCCGGGCTGGGCGTTCACGTAGCCCTGGTTGTTCACCCAGATCATGATCTCGGCGCCGTCGTTCTGGCCCGGGTTGTTCAGCAGCTGCGGGTTCGTCGGCAGCGTGCTGCCCTGCGTCGCGCAGGTGCTCGGCTGCGGGCGGCAGTTGGAGTCGAACCAGATGTCGTAGGACGCGTCCCAGGCCTCGTTACCGCCGGGGGTCGCCGGGACGGTGATGTTCCAGACCGAGTCCATCCGGGCCACGCCGGCGGTCTGCTTCGGGAACGGCGCACCGGCCGGGGTCGTGCCCGACGGCGAGCAGGTGCCCCAGTGGCAGCCGGAGATGATGCTCGGGTACGCGGCCGGCGCGTGGATCTGGTGGCTGAACTCGTTGGCGGTGCCGGTGGTGTGGTTGACGCCGTCGTTCGGCGGCTGCTGCGCCACGAACGGCGCGGTGCCGCCGGTCGTGGCGTACTGGTCGCGCACGCCGGAGTTGGGGTTGACCCACGGGTCGCCGGTGCCGGCCCAGTCGCAGTTCGGGTCGAGCGGGTCGGCCCCGTTGGTGCAGGCCGGACCGGTGTTCGGGTCGGTGCCGAAGTACGAGTTGGCGGTGTAGTTGGTGACCGAGAACCCGGTGGTGGCGGTGTCGTAGTTCATCGTGAACCCGCCGCTGACGGCCGGGTTCCACAGGTTCGTCGCCACCTGGTACTGGCCCTCGGGGGTGGTGACCTGGGTGCTGAGGTAGCGGGTGCCGCCGCCGTTGTACGTGGCGGCGGGGGTGAAGGTGGACGGTGCGGCGTGCGCGGCCGCGGCGGGCAGGAGGGCGGCGACCAGCCCGGCCACCGCCACGAGTGCTCGACGCTTTCCGGTTCCCACGTGCATGCGATGCCTCCAGTATGTGGATGTGCATCTATTGGTTCAGCGGCGGCGTTTGTACCGCGAGGTGAACCGGCGATACGGCCGGCGCTACGGGCCGCGATACGGCCGCGCGCTGTATCGGTTTTTGTATCGGCCGCGCACGCATCGACGGTGTTAGCGTCGGGCAGCTCCCCCGTTCCCGCTGAAAGGTGTTGCCGGTCATGCCGCTGCGTGAACCGACGTTCCTGATCCTGGCCGCGCTGGCGGGCGAGCCGCAGCACGGGTACGGCGTCCTGGAGGACGTGCGGCGCATCTCCGAGGACCGGGTCCGCCTGCAGCCCGGCACCCTGTACGGCATCCTCGACCGGCTCCGCGGCGACGGGCTCATCGAGGTGGATCACGAGGAGGTCGTCGCCTCGCGGCTGCGGCGCTACTACCGGCTCACCACGCCGGGTCTCGACCTGCTGAGCGCCGAGACCGACCGCCTGCACCGCAACGCCGCCGCGGCCGACCGCCGGCTGCGGGCCCGCCCGGCGGTGAGCGCGTGATGACCGAGCTCGTGGCGGCGGAGCTGGTCCGGTTCGACTTCGCCGGCGAGGGGGCCGGCGAAGACGAGCTGTCGTGGGGGCAGCAGGAGATCTGGCTGGCGATGCAGCGGCAGCGCAGCTGGATCCCGATCGGCGGGCCGAGCACCCTGCGCCCCGGCACCACGCTCGACGACATCGTGGACGACCTGCGGTACACGATCGGGCGGTACCAGACGATGCGCACCCGGCTGCGCTTCCTGCCCGACGGGGCGGTGCGGCAGGAGGTGTCGGCGTCCGGGTCCTTCACGATCGAGGTCTTCGACGCGCCCGACGACGCGGACCCGCTGGAGTTCGCCGGCGCCGTCTTCGACTGGTTCCGGGCCTGGGACTACGACTACGTCAAGGACTGGCCGCTGCGGGTCGGCGTCGTGCGGCACCGTGGCACGCTCACCTACCAGGTCTCCGTCGTCACGCACCTCGTCACAGACGCGCTCGGCGGGGTCGTCATGATGGACGAGGTGACCCGGCGGGAGCCCGCCCCGGTCGCCGGCATGCAGCCCCTCGAGCAGGTGCGGCGGCAGCGCTCCCCGTCCGGCCGCCGGCAGAACGAGGCGGCGCTACGGTACTGGCGGCGGACCCTGCTGACCGTGCCCGCCCGTACCGTGCCGGAGTCCGCCGACAGGTGCGAGCCGCGCTACCGCGAGGGACTGCTGCACTCCCCCGCGCTCCGGCTGGCGCTGGGCACCCTCGCCGACCGGCACGGCGTGGACTCGGCGACCGTGCTCCTGGCGGTGTTCGCGGCGGCGACCGCCCGCGTCACCGGCGTCGACCCGGTCGTGATCCGCCCAATCGTCGGCAACCGCTTCTGGCCCGGCCTCGCCGACGTGGTGTGCCCCGTCAACCAGGCCGGCCTGCTCGTCGTCGACGCGCTCGGCGCCGCGTTCCCTACGCTGCTGGACCGGGTCCGTGGCGCGGTCCTGTCGACCTACAAGTACGCCAGCTTCGACCCCCTGCAGCTCGCCGCCACCGTCGCCGGCGTGGAGCGGGAGCGCGGCACCGCCATCGACCTGTCGGTGCTCTTCAACGACCGCCGCACCGGCGACCGCTCCGCACCGCCCTCCGCGGTGACCCTGCCGCAGATGGCGTCCGCGCTGGCCGCGACCCGCTTCGACTGGCCGGTCGCCCGCGACGACCCGCACGAGCCGCTCATGGTGAACGTCGAGGACACCGTGGACGCCCTGCTGGTGCGGATCGTCTTCGACACCCACCACCTCGCCCCGGCCCTCGCGGAGTCCTGGGTCCGCGCCATGCAGACCATCGCCGTCGCCGCCGCCGTCTAGCTCGCGTCGGCATCGTTGGTGCGCGCGATCGTGGCTGGGGTGTGGCCTGAGCGTTGTCGATCGCTGGGATTCTGGGCGGATGAACAGACGGGGGCAAGTGCTGGTCGTCCTGCTCGGCGGCGTGCTGCTGTCGGGGCTGCTGTGGTCGTGCACGTCCGGGACCGCCGGGCAGCACGCGGACGAGCTCGGCGAGGTGACCGCGGTCCTGGACTCGGCGCCGGGCACCGTGGTGGTCCACGTGCTGCGGCGCGAGCGCACGACCGCGTGGCGGGTCGACGACTCCGGCGAGGCCGTCGAGTGGATCGAGGGCGAGGTCGCCGCCGGCACGCCACAGGCCCGGCAATGCCAGCAGGACCTCTGCTACCGGGTGCCGGGTGACGCGCTGCGGGTCGAGCAGAGCACCGACGGCGGCACCACGTTCGGCACGGTGTGGGAGGTGAGCGGCGACGCGTACACCAGACTCGGCGCGAAGTATCCGCGACTCGGCGACCCGGCCCAGCACCTGTCGTCGCGGTCGCTGGTCGTGCACGCCGTGCCGGGCGGGCACGTGGTCTTCGTCGCGGACGGGCTGGACGGGCTGCTCTACCGGGACGTGCGGGGCGCGTGGCACCGGCTCGGCTCGCCCGACTCCGGCGAGGGCTGCTGCTACTACGAGCCGCCGCCGTCGCTCGCCGCCCCGTCGCTCACCGGTCTGCCGCTGCTGGCCGGCGCCGGCACGGCCGCGATCATCCTCCTGCTCGGCCTGGTGCCGGCGGCTCGCCGGCGGGCCTGGCGGGGGCTGCCGGTCGTGGCGGCGATCGCGGCGCTGGGCGGCCTCAACGCAGGCATCGCCGCAACCCTGCAGGACGTCGGCATGTTCCCAGGCCCGATGTACTCCGTGCCGCTGATCCTCGCCGTCACGGCCGGCGGCGGCATCTTCGCCCACCGGCTCGCCACCACCGACGGCGCCCCGCTCCGCCGGGCCGGCACTGAACAAGCTGCACAACCGGACGACGCGGCGTCACCGGTAGACGGAGACGATCCCCAGCCGTGAAGCCGGGCCCGGCCGCACGCGGCGACCGGGCCCGACAAGGGTTCAGTACAGGATCAGGACAGGTCGAAGCGGTCCAGCTCCATGACCTTCGTCCAGGCCGCGACGAAGTCGGTCACGAACTTGTCGCGGGCGTCGGCGCTGGCGTAGACCTCGGCGAGGGCGCGCAGCTGCGAGTTGGAGCCGAAGATGAGGTCGACCGCGGTGGCGGTCCACTTCACGTCGCCGGTCGACACGTCCTGGATCTCGTAGACGTGCTCCTGCGACTCCGACGCCTTCCACTTGGTGCCCGGGGACAGCAGGTTGGCGAAGTAGTCGTTGGTGAGCACGCCGGGGCGGTCGGTGAGGACACCGTGCGCGGCGCCGCCGACGTTGTTGCCCAGCGCCCGCAGGCCGCCGACGAGGACGGTCATCTCGGGTGCGGTGAGGTCCAGCATGTACGCGCGGTCGACGAGCAGGATCTCCGGCTGGGTCTTCTCGCCGGGGCGCAGGTAGTTGCGGAAGCCGTCGGCGCGGGGCTCCAGGACGCGGAACGACTCGACGTCGGTCTCCTCCTGGCTCGCGTCGGTGCGGCCCGCCCGGAACGGCACGGTCACCTCGACGCCCGCGTCGCCGGCCGCCTTCTCCACCGCGGCCGATCCGGCCAGCACGATGAGGTCGGCGAGAGAGATCTGCGCGCCGCCCGCGGCGTTGAACTCCTGCTGGATGCCCTCGAGCTTGCCGAGGACCTCGGCGAGCTGCGCCGGCTGGTTGACCTCCCAGCTGCGCTGCGGCTCCAGGCGGATGCGGGCGCCGTTGGCACCGCCGCGCTTGTCGGTGGAGCGGAAGCTCGCTGCCGACGCCCACGCGGTGGAGACCAGCTGCGCGACGCTGAGGCCGGAGTCCAGGACCTTCGCCTTGAGCGCGGCGACGTCGGCGTCGCCGACGAGCTGGCCGGAGGCGGCCGGGACCGGGTCCTGCCACAGCTGCGGCTCGGCGACCCACGGGCCGAGGAAGCGGCTGACCGGACCCATGTCGCGGTGCAGCAGCTTGTACCAGGCCTTGGCGAAGGCGAGCGCGAACTCCTCGGGGTTCTCGAGGAAGCGGCGGGAGATCTTCTCGTACACCGGATCCACCCGCAGCGAGAGGTCGGTGGTGAGCATCGTGGGCTTGTGCTTCTTGGACGGGTCGTGCGCGTCCGGGATGATCGCCTCGGCGTCCTTGGCGACCCACTGCTTGGCGCCGGCGGGGCTCGTGGTGAGCTCCCACTCGTAGCCGAACAGGATCTCGAAGAAGCGGTTGCTCCACTCGGTGGGCTTGTCGGTCCAGGTGACCTCGAGGCCGCTGGTGATCGTGTCACCGGCCTTGCCGCTGCCGTGCGTGCTCAGCCAGCCGAGGCCCTGCGACTCCAGCGGGGCACCCTCGGGCTCCGGGCCCACGTGCTCGTCGGCGTCGCCGGCGCCGTGCGCCTTGCCGAAGGTGTGGCCGCCGGCGATGAGGGCGACGGTCTCCTCGTCGTTCATGGCCATCCGGGCGAACGTCTCCCGGATGAAGTACGCCGCGTTGAGCGGGTCGGCGTTGCCGCGGGGACCCTGCGGGTTGACGTAGATGAGGCCCATCTCGGCCGCGCCGACCTCGGAGGCCATCTCGGCCTCACCGACGTAGCGCTCGTCGCCGAGCCAGGTGTCCTCGGGGCCCCAGAAGATCTCCTCGGGCTCCCAGACGTCCGCGCGGCCGAAGCCGAAGCCGAAGGTCTTGAAGCCCATCGACTCCAGGGCCACGTTGCCGGCGAGCACGAGCAGGTCGGCCCACGAGATCTTCTGGCCGTACTTGGCCTTCACCGGCCACAGCAGCCGGCGGGCCTTGTCGAGGTTGGCGTTGTCGGGCCAGCTGTTGAGCGGGGCGAAGCGCTGCCCGCCGTCGCCGGCGCCGCCGCGGCCGTCGTGGATCCGGTACGTGCCGGCGGCGTGCCAGCTCATCCGGATCATGAGGCCGCCGTAGTGCCCGAAGTCGGCCGGCCACCAGTCCTGCGACGTGGTCAGCACCTCGGTGATGTCGCGCTTGAGGGCCTCGACGTCGAGCTTCTGGAACTCCTTGGCGTACTCGAAGTCCGCCCCGAGCGGGTTGCCCTTGGACGAGTGGGCGTGCAGCACGGAAAGGTCGAGCTGGTTGGGCCACCAGTCGCGGTTGGTGCGCGGACGTCCACCGGTCTTCGGGGTCGGCGAGTCGATCGCCGGGTTCTCGCTCTCGCTGCCGTGCGCGACTGGGCAGCCGCCTGCCGTGGCCTGGGTGTCGCTCATGGTCTTCCTTCCGTCTTTCGTCCGAACGGACCGAATCATTTCGAAGCGCAGTCGGGGCAGGTGCCCCAATACACGACTTCCGCCTCGTCGACCACGTAGCCGTGGTCGTCCGAGGCGGTGAGACAAGGAACGTGGCCGGCGGCGCAGTCGACATCGGCGATCGCGCCACACGAACGGCACACGACGTGGTGGTGGTTGTCCGCCACCCGGGACTCATAGCGGGCGGTGCTGCCGGCCGGCGCGATGCGCCGCACCAGACCGGCGTCGGTGAGCGCCCGCAGAACATCGTAGACCGCCTGGTGGGAGACCATGGGATGTTCGGCGCGCACGAGGGTGATCACCGTGTCCGTGTCGACGTGCCGGTGCTCGTGCAGGGCGGCGAGGACCGCCAGCCGCGGCTTCGTCACCCGCAACGAGGCCGCCCGCAACTGCGCCTCGAAGTCGAACGTCACACGATCAACATAGACCACTAGTCTGGAACAGTTCAAGTTTTCACCGGGAGTGTCCCTGCACTTCATCCTGCCGGATGAGACGCCGCGGACCCCCGCGGACGCGCCGTCCGGTCATCCCGCGCGGATGGCGCGGCCGGCCCCCGCACACCCGACGATCGACAGGTGCCGAACCCCCCGTCCGCGGACGTCGCACGGGCAATGATCCTGCCGCTCGCCCTGGCCCAGTTCATCTGCAGCTACGCCGGCACGGCGATGAACGTCGCGATCGCGCCGATGGCCCACGACCTGGACACCACGGTGTTCGGCGTCCAGGCGAGCATCACGCTGTTCACGCTCACCATGGCCGCCCTGATGATCCCGGGCAGCAAGCTCACCGACGTGTGGGGCCGCAAGCGCTGCCTGGTCGCCGGGCTGCTGCTGTACGGCACCGGCGCCCTCCTCGCCGCGCTCGCCCCCGGCCTCGGCGTCATGATCCTCGGCAACGCGCTGCTGGAGGGCGTCGGCTCGGCGCTGATGATCCCGCCGATCTACATCCTCGTCACCGTCATGGCCCCGGACCTCGCGACCCGGGCGCGGTACTTCGGCGTCGTCAGCGGCGCCGGCGCGCTCGGCGCCGCGACCGGCCCGCTCATCGGCGGCCTCATCACCAGCCTGTTCAGCTGGCGGGCGTCGTTCCTGCTGCAGGTCCTCGTCATCGCGTGGATCATCGTGCTGATCCGCCGGCTGCCCGCCCCCGCCCGCACCGGCCCGGCGCCGTCCTTCGACGTGACGGGCGCGCTGCTGTCCGCCGCCGGACTGCTGCTCGTGGTGCTCGGCGTGCTGCTGTCCACCACGTACGGCTGGGGCGCCGCACGCTCGGACGTCGTCGTCGCCGGCCGGGTCGTCATCGCCGAGGGCGGCATCTCACCCGTCTGGCCGACGCTCGCCCTCGGGGCGCTGACGCTCGCCGCGTTCGCCTGGCACCTGCACCGGGCCGAGCGTCGCGGCCGCGAGCCGCTGCTGCACCTGCGCCTGTTCCGCGACCGCGCCGCCAACCTCGGCCTGGGCACGCAGGCGGTGCAGTGGCTGGTCATGCAGGGCACGTTCTTCGTCACCGCCGTGTACCTGCAGAACGCCCTCGGCTACAACGCCGTCATGACCGGCCTGGTGCTCACCCCAGCGACCGCCGGCATCCTGGCCTCGTCGGCGGCCGCCGAGCGCTTCGCCCGCAACCGCACCCAGCGCACCCTGATCATCGCCGGCTTCGTCCTCACCGTCGCCGGCATGGCCACCCTGCTCGCCCTGGTCGCCGCCGGCACCGGCATCTGGCGCACCGTCCCGGGCCTGCTGCTCGCCGGCCTGGGCCTCGGCACCATGCTCACCGCGTCCGTCAACCTGGTGCAGTCCTCGTTCCCCGACCACGACCAGAGCGACATCTCCGGCATGTCCCGCTCCGTGTCCAACCTCGGCTCGTCCCTGGGCACCGCCCTGGCCGGCTCGGTGATCGTGTCCGCCGCCCACCCCGGCGCCCACCCGTACGCGGCGTCGCTGGTGGTCCTGCTCGTGATCGCGGTCGGCGGCCTCCTGGTGTCCGTGCTGCTCCCCCGCACCCCCGCCCCGTCCCCGTCGCCGTCCCCGACCCAGTCCCCAGCCCCGGAACAACCGCACTGACCAACCCGGCCCGTCGGCTGCTCCTGGTCGAGCTCGAACACGACGGTGTCAGGGCCGGGCGTTGTCCTGCCAGGTGGTGATGCGAAGGACGATGAAGGCGGCGAGGAGGGCGGCGAGGATGCCGGCGGCGCCGGTGACGTAGGCGACCTCGACGGGGGTGTACACGTCCTTGAAGCCGTCGTTGCAACCCACCTGCAATCCACGTGCGCCGCCTGTCCGGAAGGCGTCAGGTGCGGCGCCGGCGGATCCACAGGAAGCCGAGGGCGCTCAGCAGCAGGGTCAGGACCAGGTAGGCGGACAGCTCGATCCATTGGAAGGGCCAGTACCGGGAGCCCGGCTGGTAGACGTAGGAGAAGTGCAGGTTCTGGCTCGCCGTGCATGCCTTGGCCTTCGCGAAGCTGCCGGCGGCCATGCAGGGCACGGCGTCGGCCTCGAGGTACGGCGACCCGTCGGGCTTGAACAGCTTCATCTCCTCGCTGAGCGACCACACGCCGGGCGCGCTGTACCCGGTGAGGAACGCGCCCTCGGAGCCCCTGATGCCGAGGCCGTTGATGCGCTCCATGACCGCCGCGTCCACCGTCACCGTCTCGGTGACCGGCGGCATGATGTGCTGGCGGACGCCGTTGGGCACCGCGACCTGTACCAGCGCGAACACGGCCAGGGTGATCGCCATCGCCGGCAGGGTGCGGCGCACGACCAGGCCGGTGACGGCGCCGAGGGTGAACGCGAAGAGGGCGTAGCCGACGGGCACGACGTTGCGGGCGGCGAAGTTGAGCGCGGCGAAGCGGTCGCCGGTCACCTGGTCGTAGCGGCTGGCGCTCCACGTGAGCAGGAGGCTGAGCAGGCCGCTGGCGAGCACGGCCACGGCGCCGAGGAGGCCGAGCTTGACCGCGAGCCAGCGGGTCCGGGTGACGCTCTGGTTCCAGACCAGCTTGTCGGTCTTCTCCTCCAGCTCCCGGGCGACCAGCGGGGCGCCCCAGAAGATGCCGACGAGGGCGGGGATCGCCAGCAGCAGCGCGCCGACGAGGCCGACCTGGGCGTCGTACGTGTTGGTGAAGTGCTCGACCGCCGTGCTGCACGTGGCAGGGGTGCAGGCGGCGATGTCGGTGTCGTACGCGGCGCGGATGCTGAACCCGAGCACCAGCAGGTAGACGGTGAGGGCGGCGAGGGCGGCCGCGGTCACGACCGCCTGCACGCGGAACTGCCGCCACGTAACCCAGGTCATCGTTGCGCCTCCGCGAGCATCGGGGCGCCGTCGAAGCCGGCGGCGCGGGTGAGGTAGGCGAGGACGAGGTCCTCGAGGTCGACGCGGTCGGCGCCGTCGATCGGGGTGGTTGTGCGGACGACCATCGTGTTCTGCTCGGCATGGATGATCTCGGTGCCGGCGGGCAGCCGGTCGAACCCGGGCAGCGTGCCGGTGAGCCGCTGGTGCTCGCCGAGCAGCTGGGCGACGTCGCCGCTGAGCTGGACGCGCGCCGAGGCGAGCACGATGAGGTGGTCGCAGACCCGCTCCAGGTCGCCGAGCAGGTGTGAGGAGAGCACGACGCTGACGCCGAGCTCGCCGACGAAGTCGAGCAGGTCCTGCAGGAACGCGCGTCGGGCGAGCGGGTCGAGCGCGGCGACGGGCTCGTCGAGGATGAGCAGGTCGGCGCGTTTCGCGGCGGCGATGGTCAGGGCGAGCTGGGCCCGCTGCCCGCCGGAGAGCCGCCCGGCCTTCTGCCGAGGGTCGAGGTTGCGCTGCCGGATTCGGCGTTCGGCGAGGGCGGCGTCCCAGCGCGGGTTCAGGCGGGCGCCGAGGCGCAGGTGGTCGGCGACGGTGAGGCTGCCGTAGATCGGGGCGTCCTGCGCGACGAACCCGACCCGGGCCAGCTGTGCCGCGCTGGCGGCGGGCGGGTTGCCGAGCACGGCGATGCTGCCGGCGCTCGGTGCGATCAGCCCGCAGACCAGCCCGAGGAGGGTCGACTTGCCGGCGCCGTTCGGGCCGACCAGCCCGACGACGCGCCCTTCCGGGATGCTGAGGGTGCAGTCGGTGAGCGCCGTGACGTGCCCGTAGCGCTTGCCGAGTGCCTGGGTTTCGATGACCGCTGTCATCGCCGGCTCCTAGTCCTCGATGGGATCGTGTCGAGGTCAAGTTCTAGGCGCCGGACGGTCACGGGACGGTCCGCGCGGCTGTGACCGGGCTGTGACCGCGCCGCGGCTAACCTTCTGCCGATGCGGGTGCTGGTGGTGGAGGACCAACCGGAGCTGGCCGACTCGGTGGCGCGGGTGCTGCGGCGCGAGGGCATGGCGGTCGACGTCGCCTACGACGGCGGCGCCGCGCTGGAGCGCACGTCGGTGGTCGACTACGACGTGGTGGTCCTGGACCGTGACCTGCCAGGGGTGCACGGCGACCAGGTGTGCCGCACGCTCGTCGCGCAGGGCTCCCCCGCCCGGGTACTGATGCTGACCGCCTCGGGCACGATCGCCGAGCGGGTCGAGGGGCTCGGGCTCGGCGCCGACGACTACCTGCCGAAGCCGTTCGCCTACGCGGAGCTGGTCGCCCGCGTCCGGGCGGTCAGCCGGCGGTCACGTCCGGCGACGCCGCCCGTGCTGACGCACGGCGACCTGCGGCTCGACCCGGCGCAGCGCGTCGCGGCGCGGGCCGGCGAGCGGCTGACGCTGAGCCCCAAGGAGTTCGCGGTGCTCGAGTACCTGCTCACCTGCCGCGGGCGGGTCGTGTCGGCCGAGGAGCTCCTCGACCGCGTGTGGGACGAGGCGGCCGACCCGTTCACGACCACGGTGAAGGCGACGATGAACCGGCTGCGCGCGAAGCTCGGCGACCCGCCGCTGATCGAGACCGTGCCCCGGGCCGGATACCGGATCTGAGATGCGCAACGGCCCGAACCGCCTCCGCTGGCGCCTCACCCTGGTCATCTGCCTGGTCGCCGTCGTGTCCGGCGCGGTGCTGCTGGTCATCATGTACAGCATCGCCCAGGGCCTCGACGGCGACGTCCGGGGCTTCCTGCCGCAGAAGGCGCCGGCTCCACCGCCGGTGCCGGGGCAGGGCCCGCTGGCGCGGCCGGACATCCTCGGCCCGGTGCACGAGCAGAGCTCGCTGCTCACCGTGCCCGCCGTCGCCCTGGCCATCATGACGGCGCTGTCGCTGGCGTTCGGCTGGCTGATCGCCGGCCGGCTGCTGCGCCCGGTCCGCACGATGGCGGAGCGGCTGCAGCACATCTCCGAGCGCAACGTCCACGAGCGCCTCGCCGTCACCGGCCCCCGTGACGAGCTCAAGGACCTCGCGGACACCATCGACGGCCTGCTCGGCCGGCTGGAGACGTCGCTGGACGCGCACAAGCGGTTCGTCGCCAACGCCGCGCACGAGCTGCGCACCCCGCTGACCGTCGAGCACGCGCTGCTGGAGGAGCCGCTCATCGACCCCGACGCCGACGTCGAGGCGTTCCGGGCCAACTTCCAGCGGCTGATGAAGATCAGCGCCGGCCGTGCGCGCCTGCTCGAGTCGCTGCTCACCCTGTCCAGCAGCGAGCACGACCAGCCGCGCGACGAGCCCTTCGACCTGGCCGCGATCGTCACCGAGGCGCTCGCCGAGCGGTCCGGCGACCTCGACCGCGCCGGCCTGCGGGCGGTGCCGTCGCTGGAGTCCGCCCGCATCTACGGCGACCCGCTGCTCGTCGCCCGGCTCGTCGCGAACCTCTGCGACAACGCGATCCACTACAACGCGCCCGGCGGCCGGGTCGAGGTCGCGGTCCGGGCGCTCGTCGGCCGGGTGAGCTTCGCGATCGCCAACACCGGCCCGGTCGTCCCGCCGGACCAGGTCGACCGGCTCTTCGAGCCGTTCCAGCGCATGCAGCGCACCGCCGACGACGGCCACCACGGCCTCGGCCTGTCCATCGTGCGCGCCATCGCCACCGCGCACGCCGCCACCCTGAAGGCCCACCCGCGCCCGGGCGGCGGCCTCGTCGTCGAGGTGACCTTCCCGTCGTTCCGCACCTGACTGTTCCGAATCGACGTCTATGAACCTTTACAGAACTCGAACACTATTTTGCAGGTAGGATTAATAGACATGCATGACGATGGCGTCATGCGCTTCTTTCCCAGACGTCCACGGCTTCTGATCGCCGCCGCGGCCGCGTTGCTCGCGGCCGCCGCCTCTGCCGCGGTCGCCTCCGCGGGCCGCACCGCCGAGGCCGCCGAGGCCGCCCCGCCGCCCAACATCGTCTTCGTCCTCACCGACGACCTGGCGTGGAACCTGGTTCAGTTCCTGCCGCAGGTACAGCGGCTGCAACGCGACGGCGTCACGTTCACCAACTACACGGTGACCGACTCGCTGTGCTGCCCCTCCCGCTCGTCGATCTTCACCGGCAAGTTCCCGCACGACACCGGCGTCTTCACCAACGGCGGCGCCGACGGCGGATTCGGCGTCTTCAAGGGCCGCGGCAACGAGGAACGCACCTACGCCACCGCACTGCGGGCACAGGGCTACGCGACCGCCATGATGGGCAAGTACCTCAACGGCTACCTGCCCGCCGACACGCAGGGCGGCGCGCTGCCGTACGTGCCGCCGGGCTGGTCCGAGTGGGACGTCGCCGGCAACGGCTATGCCGAGTACAACTACGACCTCAACGAGAACCATGCCGTCGTGCACTACGGCTCCACCCCCGCGGATTACCTGACCAACGTCCTCGCCCGCAAGGGCAGCTCCTTCATCCAGCGCAACGCGGCCGCCAACACCCCGTTCGTGCTGGAGGTCTCGACGTTCGCGCCGCACGCGCCGTTCACCCCCGCACCCCAGGACCTCGACGCGTTCCCGGGGCTCACGGCGCCGCGGACCCCGGCGTTCGACGCGCTGCCCGCCGGGGCGCCCACCTGGCTGGCCGGCCAGGACCCGCTGACCGCGGCCGAGAAGACGAAGATCGACACGGACTTCCGCAAGCGCGCGCAGTCGGTCCAGGCCGTGGACCGGCTGATCGCCAAGCTGCGGGCAACCCTCGAGGACAGCGGCGTCGCGGACAACACGTACTTCGTGTTCAGCTCCGACAACGGGTTCCACCTCGGCGAGTACCGGCTGGCGCAGGGCAAGCAGACCGCGTTCGACACCGACGTCCGGGTGCCGCTCGTCATCGCCGGACCGGCCGTCCCCGCCGGCAGCACCCGCACGGAGATCGTGCAGAACATCGACCTGGCGCCGACCTTCCAGCGCCTCGCCGGCGGCACCGTCGCCTCGGACGTGAACGGCCGCAGCATCGTCCCGCTGCTGCAGGGCCAGCCGGCGGCGAACTGGCGCACCGCGTCGCTGATCGAGCACCACGGGCCGGACGCCGCCGCCGACGACCCGGACGCCCAGACCGCCCGCGACGGCAGGCCGACCACCTACGAGGCGCTGCGCACCGCGTCCTACACCTACGTCGAGTACGCCGACGGCGAGCGCGAGTACTACGACCGGCTCGCCGACCCGTACCAGCTGAACAACGTCGCGGCGCAGCTGCCCGCGGCCCGGCGCGCGGCCCTGCACACCGCGCTGCAGCGGCTGCGCGACTGCCACACCCATGAGGCCTGCTGGACCGCCGGCCACGTGACCGCCTGACACCCGCGGCGGCCGGTCACCCCGCGGGTGTCAGGTGCCCGTCGAGCTGGGCGGCGAGGTCGGCGGCGCGGCCCACTGCGGCCCGCGCCCACGACGCGGCCGGGCTGGTGTCGGCGTCGTCGAGGCCGAAGGCGAGCAGGCCGGTGAGCTGCCG
Source organism: Dactylosporangium sp. NPDC006015 (assembly GCF_040614215.1). Lineage (NCBI taxonomy): Bacteria > Bacillati > Actinomycetota > Actinomycetes > Micromonosporales > Micromonosporaceae > Dactylosporangium > Dactylosporangium sp. NPDC006015. The sequence continues at coordinate 30,216 of NZ_JBEXUD010000052.1, read as the reverse complement.
CAGGTTGCCGGCGATCGCCCGCACGTCACCGTCGGGCAGCGTGTCGAGGGCGGCGGGCAGCAGGTCGAAGTAGCGCTCGGCGGCCTGTCTCGCGGCGGCGCGCTGGGCGGCGAGCTCTTCCGCCGCGTGCTGCTGCTGCGGGTGGAACGCGACCTCGTGGTGGGTGAGCGCCTCGCTGGTGTAGGACGCGCCGAGGTCCGCACGGTGGTCGCCGGGCAGGCCCGGGTAGATCGCGCGGCCCACCTGGAGGATCGGGGCCATCGGCGCGGAGTCGGCGGAGCCGAAGACCCGCAGCCGGGCGACCCGGTCCAGCTCGCGGGCGACGGCGAGGCGTTGCGCGGGGTCGAGCGGTCCGCGCAGCGCCTCCGCGTAGGCGTCGGCGGCGTGCCCGGCCGCCTCCCGCTGCGCGGCCAGCTCCTCCTGCGGGTGCGGCTGGGCGGGGTGGAACGCGACCTCGTGGTGGGTCAGCGCCTGGTTGGACCAGGACCGGGCGATCTCCAGCTCGTGCCCGCCGATCCGGGCGTGCAGCTCGCGGGCGAGGGTGGCGGCGCGCACGCCGGCCGACGAGTCGGTCGAGCCGAACGCGAGCAGCCGCGCGAGCAGGTCGAGCTGCGCCACCAGGATCCGCAGCCGCTCCGGGGTCACGGCGCTCGACGCCGCGAGCCGGGAGGCGACCTCCCACGCATTGCCGGCGGCGGCGAGCTGCGCCGGGATGTCCGCCGGGTGGGCCGCCTGGGCGCGGGTCAGCCACAGCGCCACCGTCGCGTAGGCGGCGCCCTCCACCAGCGCGAGCTCGGCCTCGGCGGCGGACGCGTCGCGGCCTTCCGCGCGCAGCGCCGCGACGAGGGCGGCGAGGGAGGCGGCGAGGACCCCGACCCGGTGCGGCGTCAGGTCCGCCAGCGGTGTCCCGGACGGCTCCGCCAGGGTGCGCAGGACGCCTGAGCGCCACACCGCCGGCTCGGCCTCGGGCGTGGCCGCGTACGGGCCCGGCACCGGAAGGTCGCCCGGGCCGCCGAGGTCGTACACCCGCAGGCCGCCGCTGGACGGCTCGATCACCCACGCGCCGGGCCACGGGCGCCACACGCCGCGGTCGGGGACGCCGTCGCCGTCGTAGTCCGCCCCGGCGGGCAGGTCCGCGCTCGTGTCGACCTGCGCGGCCCGCCAGTCGAGCCGGTCCGGCTGGCCGGGCGGGCTGACGTAGGCGATGGTGTACCGCCCGGTCGCCGACGCCGTGGCGTAGGACGGCTCCCGGTCGGTGCGGACGGTGAACGGCGCGTCGACGACCGGCCGGTCGTCCTCGGTCTCCCAGGCGCCGCTGGCGTGCTCGTCGGGCTCGAACAGCCCGTCCTCGTCGAAGATCTCCAGCCGCACCCCGAACGGGCGGACCGCGGCCGGGCCGGGCCCGATCGTCGCCGTCCACGGCGGCCCGGCGGCGTGCAGCGAGCCGCCGGTGCCGAAGACATCGCCGGCCTCCAGCTCCGCCCAGTTGTCCTCGTCGCCGAACTGCCACCGCCGGACCCGTTCGACGACGCCCTGCCGGACCAGCCCCGAGTACACCTCGGCGCTGAACCAGCCGTCGGCGGCGCCGGAGTCGCCGGACGCGACGATCTCGACCCGGTCGACGGTGACGTCGACCCGCCGCTGCCGCAGCGTCACCGGAGCGACCGTCTCCGACCAGTAGCCGCGGGTGTCCATGACCCGCACGATCACGGTGTACGTGGCGCCGGGCCGCAGCTCGTGGCCGGGTGCCTGGACGAGTTCCTCCTGCCAAGCCTGCCGCAGCTCGCCCAGCACGAGGCGGCCCGCGCAGGTGTCGAACGCGTGGTAGGTGTGCCCGTACGGGCGGTGCTCGGCCGGCGCGCCCTCGCCGATCTCGGCGATGAGGCAGACCGGCCGCGCGTCGTTCGTGACCTCGAGGCGGACCCGGTCCGCTTCGGGGAACGCGTGGACGCCGCCCTCGTCGACGAGGTTCCCGGGCCGGCCCGTCGCGATGACGTACGCCACCTCGGCCCGTGGCGGCGGCGTCACACGAGGGTCGGCCTGCGGGTCGGTGGTGCCCCAGACCCGCACCACGGTGCCGGCGGTCAGCAGCGGCGTGTCCAGGTGGCCGGTCCGCTCGAACGTGTCCAGGCATTCCTCCGCCGCGGCCTCGCCCCGGGTACGGACCGTCGACGCGCGCATCTGGGCCCGGAGCGCCTCCCCCGTGTACGACACCCAGACATCGGGCTCCGAGGACAGCCAGATGATCGGGCTGCCCGCGAAGCACGTGTACCGGATTCGCCGCACCTCGCCGCGCTTGAGCGGCGACACTACGACGAAGTCCTCCTCGACGCTGAGCCGCACCTGCGGGCGGGCCGGGTCACCGAGGGTCGGCAGCTGCTCCCAGTGGAACCCGTCGCCGATGTGCCGCTGCTGGAACAGGTCCACCCACGACTGGCCGTCGCACCGCGCGAACAGCCACAGCGGCGCGCTGCTGTCGCCGTCGGGTTTGTCCTCGTCGCGCAGCTGCACGACCGACACCTCGTCGTAGAACCCGGTGCCGACGGTGCCGGCCTCGGCCCAGTCGTTGTTCTCGTGCTCGTAGCCGGGGTTCGGCCGCCAGAAGTGCCGGATGCCGCCGGTCCGCGACGGCGCGAACAGCTCGTAGTTGCCGTGCCGGCCGAAGCCCATCCACGGGTCGGAGCGGCCGCGGTCGCTCTGGATGATCGCGGGCCGCCCCCGCACCCCGCGGCCGATGTCCTGCGGGTACTGGTTCGCCTCGAACGTACGCAGGGTGCCGTCGCCGCGGACCGCGACGTACATCTCCCGGCCCCGGTAGTTGTCCTCGAAGTCCGTCTCGTGGGTGCCGACCGTCCCGAGCACCCAGCCGACGCCGTCGAACGGGCCGGTGACGGGTTCGGTGTCGGCGCTCACGGCGTACAGCCGCACGATCTCCTCGAACGGCCCGCCGGTCCAGTCGTACACCGTGGAGTGCAGCGTCATGAGCTGGTGCTGCCGATACATCCCGCCGCTCGTGCGGGGCGCGGTGACCAGCAGCAGGTTGTGCCGCGGAGAGCTGTCCCCGTCGACGGGCGCCCACCGGGTACGGGTGAGCGTCGCGCTCGCCGCGTCGGCCAGGTCGCCGCCCAGCCCGACGCGGGCGCGGGTCCACCGGTTCGGCGGCCCGTTGTCCCGGAACCAGTGCACGGTCCGGCCCGACTCGACCGTCACCAGCTCGTAGTTGTTGTGCTCGCCGTCCTGGCTCTGGTAGTCGCCCTCGTGCCAGCTGACCGAGTCGACGACCCCCGCCGACGGCGGCACGCACGGCCACGGCCCGCTCCACCGCCCGGCGCCCCGGTCGAACCAGTACAGCGCGAACCCGCCCGCCGGCCACGGCACGATGACCTCGACCGTCCCGTACGTCGTGTTCTGCGCGAACCCCGCAGCGAAACCCACCTGTCCCATTGCCGTGTCCCCCCGGTCCGAGCCTGTGTGGGCTTCACTATGGGCGCCTTCCCCGCGGCGGCGCTGTCGCCAGTCGGCCAGCCGGATCGTGTATCTGGCGGCGGCCGGGGTGTTCCGTGCGGTGGCTACGGCGCTTCAGCCGCCGGCCTGACCAGCCGCGCCGAGATCGTCAGCGCGACGTGCCGGCCGACCAGGAACCCGGGCGCCCTGATCCCGGCGTCGCGCAGGTCCAGCCGGGCGGTGCCGGTGACCGACAGGCCGTCCAGGGTGCCGTCGATCCACAGTGGAGCTTCCGCGCCGGCGACCCGCAGCACGGCCTTCGCCCGCCATCCGGCGCCGGCCGGCTCGATGTGCCCGGCGGTCAGCTCCATCCGTGGGTGGTGCGCCACGTCGAGGAAGCGCCTGCCGCGCAGGTCCTTGTCGCGCCGCGGGTTGCCGGTGTCGATCGACGCCGGGTCGAGGGTGCCCTCCAGCCGCACGGGACGCCCGCCGGCGTCGAACTCGACGGTGCCGCCGGTCACCGCGATCGTGCCGTGCACGGTCCGGAAACCGAAGTTCCGGGCGGCGAAGCCGGCGCGCAGCGGCGTCGCGACCGTCCACGTGCCCGTCATGGTCGTGGTGGTCATGCCGGGCTCCCGACGGGCGTGAGCGGCAGGTCGGCGTGCACGAGGTGGTAGACGCCGATCCGGTCGGGGCCGGTCAGCAGCGCCGGGTCCTCGCCGGGCAGCAGCGGGGTCGACATGACCGCGCGGACCGCGGCGTCGATGGCGTCGGCGGACCCGGCGAGCGTCACGATCGTCACGGCGTTGCCGGCGGCGCGCAGCCGCACGGTCCAGACGATGCCCGGGACGTCGCGGACGGCGGGCCACAGGCGGGTCGCGGCGCGTTCCTCGGCGGCGGCCCACTGCGCCGTCCGCGGCCCGTCGAACGCGACGACCTGCATGTACCTGGCGGGCGCCGGACCCTTGCCGCGACGGGCCTCGACGATCTCGAACAGGCCCTCGCCGGCCGCCGCGATCATGATGCCGTCGCCGCCGCCGACGGGGCGTCCGATGATCGCCTCGGCGGTCGCCGTCGTGGCCAGGGCCTCGTCGACCCAGGCGGTGTCGACCGGGTGCGGGTCGGGGACTGTCTGCACGGTGATGTTCATACGGTCGAGGATCGCGGCGGGCGGCGTGGCGGACATCCGTACCGTCACTGAACCCGCCACTGAACCGCGATACTGTGCCGGTGTCCACGTTCGTCGGCCGGGACCGGGAGCTCGCCGCGCTCACCGGCGCCTTCGAGGCGGGCGGGGTCGTGCTCGTCGACGGCCCGGCCGGCATCGGCAAGACGACGCTGGTCGACCGGGCGCTGCGGCAGGCCGGCGCGACCGCGGTGCGCGGCTACTGCCCCGCCGAGCCGGCGCCGCCGCTGTGGCCGTGGCGGGCGGTCCTGCCCGGCGCCGTCAGCCCCGATCATCAGGCGCCCTTCGAGCCCACCGCCGCCGCCTCGGCCCAGTTCGCGGCGCTCGCCCGGCTGAGCGACGCCGTCCTCGCCGGTGGTCCGCCCCTCATCCTCCTGGAGGACCTGCACTGGGCCGACGTGGCGTCGCTGGACCTGCTGCGGCACGTGGCGCAGGGCGCGGCGGGTGCCGGTGTCACGGTCGTCGGCACGGTCCGGTCGCCCTCACCCGACGCGGTGGCGCTCCGGCTGGCGGATCTCGCCCGGTACGGCGCGGTGCGGGTGCCGCTGTCACCCTTCACCCTCGACGAGGTGGCGCGGCTCGTCGACGCCGCGTCGGCGCCGGCCGTGCTGGCCCGGACCGGCGGGTTGCCGCTGCTGGTGGCGGCCGTCGGGGCCGGGTCGGGGCCGGGCGACCTGCCCGCCGTCGTGCGGACGCTGCTGGCCACGCTGAGCCCGCAGGAGCGAGCCGCGGTGCAGGCCGCGGCCGTGCTGGGCGAGGAGGTCGACGACGCCCTGCTCACGGTCGTCGCCGGTACGCCGGTGGACGGGTTCCTCACCGCCGCCCGCCACGCCGGCCTGCTGATCGTCGCACCGCCGGAGCACCGGTACCGGTTCGCGCACGCGCTCGTCCGCGACACGATCGTCGCCGGCCTGGAGCCGGCCGCGCTGCGGGAGCTGGCCCGGTCGGCGGCCGTCGCGCTCGAGTCGGCCTCGGGGTCGCCGGCCGCGGCGGGCGGGCGGGGCGCGGTGCCGGCCGCCCGGATCGCGGCGCTGTGGCGGCAGGCCGGGGTGCCCGATGCGGCGGCGGCCTGGTCGCGGCGGGCGGCGGCGCAGGCCCGGGCCGCGCACGCGTACGACGACGCGGCCGCCCACCTGTCCGCCGCGTCCACTGTGGAGCTTCCGCCGGCGGAGCGGGCCGAGCTGCTCGTCGAGCTGGCGCAGGCGGAGTACCTCGCCGGCCGCTACGACCGGTGCCTGGACCACTGCGTGGACGCGGCCGGGTCGGCGGCGGAAGCGGGCCGTGGGGACCTCGTCGCGGCCGGCGCCCTGGTGCTGCAAGGAGTGACGTACGCGCACGCGGGCAGCGTCGTCACGCGGCTGTGCCAGCGGGCCCTCGCGTACCCGGACCTCGGCGACGGCCTGCGGGCCCGGGTGCTGGCGCAGCTGGCCGTGATGACCGCGGACGCCGGACAGGTGGGCCAGGCCGCGGCGCCCGCGCGGGAGTCGCTCGCGCTCGCGTCGGCGTGCGGCGACCCGCACGCGGAGATCGAGGCCGCCCGGGCCCGCGAGATGACCCTCGTCGACCCGGCCGACACCCCGGAGCGGCTCCGCCTCGGTGACCTCGTCGCCGACCGGGCCGAGGCGCTCGGACAGCCCCTGGCGGCGCTCATCGGCCACGAGTGGCGGATGCAGTGCGGGTACCTCACCGGCCGGCTCGACGTCGTCGAGTCCGCGGCCGCGGCGATCGAGGACCTGGCGGGCCGGTCGCCGCTGCCTGTGCTGCAGTGGCACCGCAACCGGATGCTGGCCAGCCGGGCGACGCTCGCCGGCCGGTTCGACGACGCGGTCGCGCACAGCCGCCACGCGACGGCGATCGCGCTCGCGTCCGGCGACCCGAGCGCCACCGTGATGCACTTCGCCCACGGCGTGCACGTCGCCATGCTCCGCGGCGACCCGTCGGCGCCGCCGCAGGGGCTCGACGCGGCGTTCGCGGGCGCGCCCCTCGATCCGCTCATCGACGTCCAGCGCGCCAGCGTGGCGCTGCTGACCGGCGCCCTCACCGATGCCCGGGAGGTGTACGACCGGCTGCGCGCCCGGCTGCCGCTACCCGCCGACCATCCCGCCTGGCCCGCCGTCCTGACCCAGCTGACCGGCCTGATCGAGCACTTCGCCGACGCCGAGGCCGCCGCGATCGTCCACCGCCAGCTGCTGCCGTTCCGCCCGTTCCCGGGCGCGCTGGGCACGGCGACGGTCTTCTTCCACGGGACGGTCAGCCGCTTCCTCGGCCAGCTGGCGGCGGTGGCCGGCGACACCACCGGCGCCGTCGAGCTGCTGCGCGAGGCGCTGACCCGCAACCGGGCGATCGGCGCCCGCGCCGACCTCGCGCTCACCGGCCTGGCCCTGGCCCGGGCACTGCCCGCCGGGCCGGAGGCGACCGCTCTCGCCCGGGACGCGGCCGGCCTCGCCGCCCGCCTCGGCATGCCCGGCCCGGCGGCGGCCGCCGTCGGGAAAACGAACGCCGATCCGCTGACGGCCCGCGAGCGGGAGATCGCCGGCCTGCTCGCCGAGGCACTCACCAACCGCCAGATCGCCGCCCGGCTCGTGCTGTCGGAGCGCACCATCGAGTCACACGTGCGCAGCATCCTCGCCAAGACCCAGTGCACCAACCGGACCGAGTTCGTCGCCCGCTGGCCCGCTCACCACAGCATCGGAAAACGCCCGTAACCGAGGGCCTTGTCGTACACCGCCCGCAGCCACGGCTCGCGCACCTCTGGCAGCCGCACCAGCGTCGCCACGAACACGTTCCGGTCGAGGAGGAACGGTGTGTGCGGCAGCAACGGCGCCGGGTCGTCACGGCGCTCCGCCGCGGGCAGTGCGACCGGTCCACGTCTCGGCCGGTACGCCAGGTGTGCCCACACATCCCATTCCAGCGGGACACCGTCGCCCTCGCCGGGCAGCGGCCACACCGCGCCGGTCTGCGGGTGCCGTGGCACCAGCGCGAGGTCCACGGCGCCGGTCGGCAGGCCCGGCCCCGCCAGCGTCAGCGTCCTCACCGGCGCGCCGTCCGGCAGCATCGCCGCGAGCACCGGCCGCAACAGCCCCGCCACCGTCGGGTCCTGGACCGCCACCGGCACACCGCCTGACAACGCCAGCAGCCGGGCCACCGCCGCCGCGAACGCGGCCGACCACAGCGGACTCCACCAGCCGCGCTGCTCGACCGGGCCGACGCCGGGCCGTCGCACCCGCAGGTCGTCCCAGGTGAGGACCGCCGCATCGGCGCCGCTGACGCGGCGCACCGCCCGCGGGTCGAGCCACACCGCCTGCCAGTGGCCGCAGTCGTCGATGCGCGTCGCGACCAGCCGACCGCAGCGTTCGCACTCCAGGTTGGGTCCGTCCCGGCCGTCGGGGCCGAAGCACCCCCCGTCGGCGGCAACGTCGCTGAACACGGTCCCGCGGACGTCGCCGGGAGCGAGGAGGACCGCGCCGTGCGGCCCGCCTGGCAGCACCGCCGGCACGTGCCCGCCGCTCGGCCAGGGCGGTCCGGGCGAGCCCGGATCCACGGCGAACGTGCCGGGCTCCATCAGTACACCGAGCAGCTCATGCGACATGTGCTGGTGGGCCTGGACCGGCAGCGCGACCTCCGACACAGGCACGGTCAGCTCGGCCCCGCAACCCCCGCACACGAACATCGCCACCCATTCTCTCCGCGACGCCCGCAAGTTGCCAAGGGGTGGCGGCGCCGGGCTGTCATGGGGTGAGGGTGGCGATGAGGGCGCCGGCCTCGGTGCGGGACATGTCCAGGCCGCGGACGTAGGCGTCGGCGTGGCGGGGGGCCGGGGCGCCGTGGCGGTTGCGGTGGGCGTTGGCGCGGCCGATGGCCTGGGCGGTGAGGCCGACGCGCCGGCCGATGCCGGTGACCGCGCCCCACAGCAGCGCGCCCGCCTCGCCGTCGCCGGTGAGGGTCAGGGCGCGGGCCAGCGACAGCGACGTCACCAGCCACGAGCTCACCGTCGGGGCGTCGTCGAGGCGGCTGGTGAGCCGCAGCGCGGCGTGCCGGGCGTCGTCGTAGCGGGCCTGGTCGAGGGCGACCTCGACGCCGAGCCAGCTGGCCACGGTCACCACCCAGCCGTAGCCGCAGTCGCGGGCGGCGTGGCGGGCCTCGGTGAGCAGCTCCGCCGCGCCGGTGAGGTCGCCGGCCAGGTACCGGGCGTGCCCGGACACCATCCGGCCCTGTGCGAGCAGGTCCGGCCAGCCGACCCGCTCCGCGGCCCGGTGCGCCCGGGTGGCGGCCTCGCCGGCGAAGGTCGCGTCGCCGGACGCCGCCGCCACGAACGACAGGCAGCACAGCGCGTCGGCGCGCAGGTAGTCGTGGCCGGCGCGTTCGGCGTCCCACACCGCCTCGTGCGCCTGGGCGACGGCGTCGGGCACGTCACCGGCGATCGACCGCAGCGCCGACAGGCCGAGCAGTGCCCGGCTCCGCGCCGACTGGCCGGTCGCCGACCTGTCCTGCCCGCCCGCGGCGAGCGCGGCCCGCAGCCAGGCGGTGCCCTCCGCGGTGGCGGCGTCGTGGAACCAGTACCAGGCGACCCCGCCGGCGATGTCGACGGCCGCGGCGCCGTCCCCGTCGGCGAGCGCGCTCCGCAGCGCGGCCCGCACGTTGCGGCGCTCGGCGTGCAGGCGGCGCAGCCAGTCGTCGGCGGCGGCGGTCCGCAGCCCGGTCGCGGCCTCGGCGGCCATGCGCCGTGCCCACTCCCGGTGCCGGCGGACGGCGCGGGCGCCTTCGTCCTCGTCGAGGAGGTGTCTGGCGTACTGGCGCAGCGGCCGGCCCATGCGGTAGCGGTGCGCGGTCCCGCCGTCGCGGTGGACCTGGATCAGCGACCGGTCGACGAGCCCCGGCAGCCGGCCGCGCCGGCCCGGTGCGACGGCGTCCATCGCGTCGAGGTCGAACCCGCCCTCGAACACCGACAACTGCCCGAGCAGCGTCGCGTCCGCCGGTGTGAGCGCCCCGCCGAGCGGGTCGGTGGCGGGCCCCAGCAGCGCGGTGGGGTCCTCCCGCAGGTGCGCGGCGAGCACGGCCAGCGGCAGCGCCCGGGACAGCGTCGCGGCCCGCTCGACCGCCGCCGGCAGGCACCCGACCGCGGCGCAGACCGCGGCGGCGAGCCGGCGGTCCGCGGTGCCCGGCGCCCGCGCGGCGGCGCCCGGCATCCGCGTGAGGAACAGGTCGACCGCCTCGCCGACCGGCAGCGGCGCCAGCTCCAGCAGCGCCTCGCCGGGCACGCCGAGCGGCTCCCGGGCGGCGAGGAGCACCCGCAGCCCGGGGGCGGCGGCGCGTTCCAGGGCGGCGGCGACGTCCCGCGGGCTGGGTGCGCCGTCGACCACGAGCAGCCGGGTCGCCGGGCCGGGTTCCTCCGGCCACCACACGGTGGGGATCCCGGTCAGGTCGGCGTGCCGCTGCCCGTACTCCAGCACCAGGCGGCTCTTGCCGACCCCCGGCGGGCCGGTCACGGTGACGACCCGTGCCGACCGCAGCAGGTCGGCGACGGCCACCAGATCCGCGGCGCGCCCCACGAAGTCCGTGTCCTGCGGCGGTACGTCGGAGGTGACCTCGATGACCGGACCGCCGGAGGCCAGCGGCTCGTGCCGCAGGATCGCCGTCTCCAGTCCGCGCAGCCCCGGCCCGGCGTCGACGCCGAACCGGCCGGCGAGCGTCTCGCGGGCCTCCCGCAGCACGTCGAGGGCGTCGACCTGGCGTCCCGACCGGTACAACGCGACCGCCAGCAGCTGCCAGAGCTGCTCCCGGCCGGGGTGCTCGCGGGCCAGCCCCGACAGCTCGGGGATCACCGCCTCGTGCCGCCCGAGACCCACGTCGGCGGTCACCCGGCCGATCCGGGCCTGGACCCGCACCTCTTCGAGGCGGCGCCCGGCGACCAGGGCGAACGACGCGTCGGGAAAGTCGGCGTACGCGCCACCGCGCCACAGCCCGAGGGCCTGATCCAGCGCGGCCCGCCCCGGCTCGAGCTGCCCGTTCGCGATGAGGTCCTGCCCCTCGGCGGCGAGCGCGCTGAACACGTCGGCGTCGAACGCGCCGGGTGCCGGACGCACCGCGTACCCGCCGCCGACCCGCACCAGGACCCGCGACGGCGACCTCGGCGGCCGGTCGGGTTCGAGCGCGCGCCGGAGCCGGGCGAGGTGGCTGTGGACGGTGCCGAGCGCGGTCGCGGGCGGCTCGGCGCCCCACAGCACCTCCACGATCCGGTGGAACGGCACCTCCTGCCCACCGGTGCTGAGCAGCAACGCGAGCAGCATCCGCGGGCGCAGGCCGCCGAGGTCCACCTGGTCGCCGGCGATCGTCACCTCCAGCCGTCCCAGGACCCCGAACCGCGGATCTGCCATGGCCGTACACCTACCCGAATGATCGTTTACACGGACGTCGGGTCAGACGACCAGCACCGCCCCGCGGTTGCGCAGGCGGTCTGTCGCAAGTCCGCCTGCGCCGGCCGCGCCGATGCGCTATGCGGACCTCGTCGCCGCGGGCCCGGCTACGGCCACCGCGCCTGCACCTCGTCGATCGCGTCGAGCACCCCCTGTGCCGCGCCGGGCCCGCCCACCCGGACGATGGTGCCGGCGAGGGCGCCGATCGCGGCGAGCGAGCCGTAGGTCCGGTGCTCCGGCAGCGCGCGGCGCAGCACCTCGACCGCGAGCCGGACGCGCTCCGGCGACGGGTCGGCGTCGACGAGCGCCTGCGCCCGCCCGGCGAACGCCCGCGCCGGGAAGCGCCCGCGCCCCACGGCCGGCAGGGCTGCGGCCAGCAGCTCCGGGGTGAGCCGATCGGCGAGCCGGGCCAGGAGCTCGGCGCGCCAGAACCGGCTCGGATCGGCACCGGCGGCCGCCGCGGCGTCGGGCAGCAGCTCGTCCGGCAGCCGCCGCACCAGCTCGACGAACCGTTGTGCCCGGGTCTCCGGATGGCGGATCGCGGCGACCGCGGCGACCGCCTGCCGCTGCAGGTCGGCGGGCAGGTACGGGGCCAGGGCGGCCAGCAGCACCGACGGGGGCCGTGGGCCGTCCCCGGCCAGCGCGGCGGCGATCGTCGCCTCCCGCCGCTCGGGCGGCAGGTGCCGGACGGCCCTGGCCAGGGACTTCGCGCGGCTGTCGGGCGCGGCGAGGGCGAGGGCCAGCTCCGTGGCCCTGGCCGCGACGGCCGGCCGCTGCTCGGGCGGCAGGTGGGCCGCGATACCGGCCAGCAGGTCGACCTCGGAGCGGTCGCCCCGGGCGGCGGCGATGGCCTGCTCCAGCGCGGCGGCGCGTTCCCCTGCGGGCAGGTGCGGCGCCAGCGCGGTCAGGGCCTTCGCCCGCAGCGACGCGGACCGGACCCGGCCGGCCGTGGCGGCGGCGACGAGCAGCAGCTCGGCGGGCAGGTGCGGGGCGAGACCCGCCAGGACCTCGGTCCTGACGCGCTCGGTCCTGACCGCGGCGGCGGCCTCGACGGTACTGCGCAACTGCCCGACGGTCAGGTGCGGGGCGAGCAGGAGCAGGGACTCGGCGCTGCCGTACTCCTCCTGCGCCGCGTGCAGCGCCCGCGTGAGCGCCTTGCCCACCGCGGCGGTCCGCAGGTCCGTGGTCAGGTGCGGCAGGAGCCGGATCACCACGTCCGGCCGGTGGCGGCCTTCGCGCAACGCGTCGGCGGCGGTGCCGGCCCGCAGGTCGGGCGGTAGGTGCGGGATGAGCGCGACGAGCGCATCGGCCCAGCTCCCGGGCTCGGCGAAGGCCGCTGCGAGGGAAGCGGCCGCCGCAGCGCGGAACCGGTCGCCGGAAGCGTCGCCGCCCAGCAGCCGCCGGACGGCCGCCGACCGCCGCTCCTCGGGCAGAAACGGGACAAGCGCCGCCACCGCGTGCGCATGGTGGATCCGGCTGTGGATGGCGGTCGTCACCGCGAGGGCGCGGGTCAGCGCGTCGCGGCCGGCCGGCTCCGGCGCGTAGGGCGCGAGCCCGCTCCACGCGTCGCGGCGGTCGTGGTCGCCGCGCAGCTCGCCGGCGGCCTCCAGGAGCTGGGCCACCCGCTCCGGCGGCAGGCTCGGCGCGAGCGTGCAGTACAGGTCGAATCGCGAACTCGGCGAGGTGATGGCGTCGGCCGCGGCGAGCGCCCGGTCGAGCTGCCCGGGCGACAGGCGCGGTGCCAGCCGGCGGAGCACGAACGCACGGTCGGTCCAGCCGAGCGCGAGGGTGGCGGCGAAGGCGACCTCGATCTGGTCCTCGCGGAGGTGCGGCGCCAGCCGGTCGAGCGCGGTCGCGGACGCCGCGGCCGTCGCCGCGTCCAATGCCTCGTCCAGCGCGAACGGGCCGAGGGCGCTCAGTGCCCTGGCCCTGGCGCCGGCGTCGCCGAGCGCGTCGGCGGTGGTGAAGGCCGCGCTCAGCACGGCGGTGCGGTCGGGCTCGGGCAGGTGGGCGGCGACGCCTGCGAGGGCGCCGACGCGGTGCTCGCCCTCCTCGACAGCGCCGGCGGCGGCGCGGGCGCTCGCGAGCTGCGCGGGAGACAGGTGCGGCGCGACCGCGGACAGCGCGTCGGCTTGCTGCGACGGGTACCGCGCCAGCAGGGCAGAAGCGAACGCCTCGGCGACGACCTCGGCACGCCGTGCCTCCGGCAGGCGGGGCGCCACGCCGGCGAGGGCCCGGACCCGGTAGTCCGGCGGGTCGATGGCGCGGGCGGCGGCGACCACCGGGTCCAGCTCGTCCGGGGCGAGGTGGGCGGCCATCGCGGTGTACTGGTCCGCGCGGTAGCTGCCGACGGAGCCGGCCAGTCCGTCGAGGATCCGGGCGGCGACGGCGGGGCGCTCGCCGGGGTCCAGGTGCGGCAGCAGACGGTTGAGCAGGCCGGCCCGCCCTTCGGGCGAGCTCAGCCGGTCGGCGTGGGCGACGCCGCGCGGGGCGGACCACAGGCCGGCGGCGACGAGCCGCTCCACCAGGTGCGCCGGGACGTTCTCGGCCATGCTCAGCAGGCTGGACACGACCAGGCCGTGCCGGATCTCGTCGACGAGGCTCGGCGCCACCCCACCGCCGGCCAGGGCGGCGTCGGTGTCCGCAGCGGCCCGCTGCCAAGCCGATTCCGCTTCCTCGAGCGAGCCGTCAGCCAGCTCCCCGGCAGTCATTGCGACACTCTACGCTCAGATGCGGGCGCCCTTCTTGAGGTTGCAGCGGCGGCACAGCAACTGCAGGTTGCCGGCGCTGGTCGCGCCGCCGCGGCTCCACGGGATGACGTGGTCGAACTCCAGGTACTCGGTGGCCTGGCACTCCACGCACGCGCCACCGTCGCGCTGCCACACCTCCGTCCGCACCGCGGCCGGCACCGACCGGGAGTCGCGCTGGGCCGGTATGACGGCGGTGCGTCTCGCCTTCCGCATCGCGCCGGTGAGCACGGCCGCCACGTACTCGGGGTCGCTGACCTCGTAGATGCCAGAGCCCCGCCTGGCGGTCGTCGAGATCACGATGTTGGTGTACTCGGGCCGGACCTCCACGATCCTCGACCAAGGCAGGTCGGCGCCGGCGCCGCCGACGAAGCGGAACTTCGCGTTGGTGGCAATGATCTTGCCGGTGCTGCGCCGCAACCCGGTCTCCGCCTCCCGCACATACACCGCCGGCTCCTCCAGGTGCAGGACCTCGCCGTCTCCAAGGTTGAGCCTGGTGTGCTCGACCCTCGGCACCTCGCCGTTGCTGATGAGACCGATCTCCAGCCCGCGCTGCATCCGCCGGCGCATCTCGACGACGGCGGGATCGGCGATGCCGAGCTCCCGGACCGCCTCCTCGAACTCGTCCATCTCGTGCTGCTCGATGAGGTCGTCGGCGAACGCGAACGTCAGCACCCGGTGCAGGTAGTGCAGCGCCGCCGGACGCAGGGCCTCCCGCCCGTCGCTCTCCGGGATGCGGTGCCGACGCAGCTCCGCCCACAGGGCGTCCCAGTCAGGCCCGCTCGGCCCGGAGGAGGCCAGGACCTCGGCCGCTTTGGTGCGCCATGCAGCGAGGAGAGCCACGCTGTCGGGTGCACCTGCGTCACCGTCGTCGTCCTCGTCGACGGTGACGCCGTAGCCCGTCGCGAGCCCGGCCAGCCCGGAGTCCCAGCCCTGGCCGACCGCCCTGAACTTCCAGCCGTCGCCGCGCCGGTACAGCTCGCCGAAGACGACCGCCGCGACCCGTTCGACGTCCTGGATCGGGAAGCTCGCCAGCTCGCGGCCGTGCTGCCCGGTGACGGTGACCTTCAGCCCCGGCACGGTGTCGAACGTGCCCGCGTCCATGGATCCGGCGATGACCACCTTGTGCACGTCGGACGGCAGCCGTCCGAGGTCGACCGCGATGGTGGCCGTGCGATGGCCCCCGTCCGTTGCGCGCATCGTCAGGCACCGAACGGCCGAGCCGGGGCCCGACGATCGTGCGGGTCCGGTGGCAGCGGGTCCGGCGTCCCGTGACGCCGGGCCCGCCGGGGCGGGGTGCTACGGCTGGACGACCAGGCGGAAGGACTGGGCGGGCCGCCAACCTGTCCGTCAGGGGATCCACCGCCGCACAGTGACGACCGGCTGACCGTGACGGGGGGCGCAAATCGGTGAACCTCGAACGTTCGGGTGAGATCAGGTACGTAACCGTCAGGATAGTCTCGTGCCCGTGACGCGGGAGGCGCTTCCGTCGGCCGGTCCCGTGGCGGGGGTGGCCGCGTGGCGGTACGTGCAGGCGGCCGTCGCCGTCCTGCTGCTCGGGACCGTCTGGTGGGCCGCGTTCCTGGCCGGTTGGGTCGACTCCGAGGCGTTCGCCTACGTCTTCGTGCCGGTCGGTGGGGTCCTGGCCACCGCGTCGGTGCACCACATGCTGCTCGGCGGCGGCCTCGACCCCGTCGCCCGGCGGTTCTGGCGCGGGCTGCGGGGCGCCATGGCGCTGATCACCATCGGGTACGCGTGGCTGGCGCTGGACATGCTCACGCACGCCGACGAGGCCCACACGCGCACGATGCCGGTCCTCGCGGCCGTGAGCGTCGGGATCGGGTTCCTGGCCGCGTTGTGGGCGGTGGCCCGGGTGCCGGTGATGCCGACCGGCGGCGTCGAGTGGTGGCGGATGCTGCTGGACCGCACGATCGGGTTCCTCGGCTGCGCGGCGGTCCTCTGGTACGCGGGGCTGGCGCCCATGCTGTCGGCCCGCGAGCCGTGGAGCCGGCAGGCGATGGTGCTGGTCGGGCTCGCGTTCGTGGCCGCGGTCGGCGCCGCGACGAAGGTGTCCTACGTCGCCGGCGGCCCCGTCGACCGGACCGCGATCCGGCTCATCGCGGCCAGCGGCGGCGTCACCGCCGGGATCGTCGCGGTGCTCGCCGTGCGGTTCGGGCTCATCGCCGCCGTGCCCGCGCAGGCGGTCGTGATGCCGCTGACGCCGGTGCTGGCCACGCTGGGCGTCGCGGCGCAGTGGCGGGCCAACCTGGGGCTGCGCCGCGACAGCGCCCGCAGCGGCAAGTGGCTGCCCTACCTGGCGGTGGTCGCGGTCGACCTGCCGCTGGTCGCGATGGCGTTCGGCGCGCCGCTGGAGTGGCCCGGCCGCGTCGTCGTGATCGCCGCCGTGCTGGTGACGGCGCTGGTCACGGCCCGGCAGTACCTCACGTTCCAGGACAACACGCGGCTGCTCGCCGACATGCGAGACCAGGAGGAGCGCCTGCGGTACGAGGTGAGCCACGACGCCCTGAGCGGCCTCGCCAACCGGGCGCTCTTCCGGGGCCGGATCGCGACGGCGCTGACCTCCCCCGACCCGGCGTGGGTGCTGCTGGTCGACCTCGACGACTTCAAGGCCGTCAACGACCTGCTCGGCCACGGCGTCGGCGACCGGCTGCTGGTCTCCGTCGCGCAGCTGCTGCAGGCCGAGACCGGCACCGCCGGCCTGCCGGTGCGCGTCGGCGGCGACGAGTTCGCGGTGCTGCTCACCGGCCCCGGCGCCGACCCGGAGGACCTCGCCGCCCGGATCCTGGCCGCGCTCGATCAACCGATCAGCGAACACCGGCTGCTGGTGCAGGCCAGCATCGGCATCGCCGCCGTGCGGCCCGGTGCCACCGTCGACGCGGTGCTGCGCGACGCCGACGTCGCCATGTACACCGCGAAACAACGCGGCAAGGCCGGCTTCGTGCGCTACGTCGACGGCATGGGCGAGCCCGTCCTCGCGCACATGCAGCTCGGCGGCGAACTGCGGCGGGCCCTCGACGGCGGCGAGCTGCGGGTGCTGTACCAGCCGATCCTGCGCCTCGACGACCGCCGGCTCGTCGGCGTCGAGGCCCTCGTCCGCTGGCACCACCCGACCCGGGGCGTCATCAGCCCCGCCGAGTTCATCCCGGCGGCGGAGCGGACCGGGCTGATCGTCCCGCTCGGCCGGTTCGTGCTGCGCGAGACCTGCCGGCAGGCGGCGAAGTGGCTGGCCGAATTCGGGCCGGACGCGCCACAGCGGGCCGCCGCCAACGTCTCCGCGCGGCAGCTGCACGACCCCGACTTCGTCGCCGACGTCACCGCCGCCCTCGCCGACAGCGGCCTGCCCTGCGAGCGGCTCGTCCTCGAGGTGACGGAGTCCGCGGTGCTGCGCGGGCAGCAGGTGTCGCGGACGCTGTACGACCTCGACCGCATGGGCATCCGCCTGGCGCTGGACGACTTCGGCACGGGCGAGTCGTCGCTGAGCCTGCTGCGCGCGTTCCCCGCCGCGATCGTCAAGCTCGACAAGTCCTTCGTCGACGGCGTCGAGATCGACGA
The DNA here is from genome assembly GCF_040614215.1 of Dactylosporangium sp. NPDC006015. Classification (NCBI taxonomy): domain Bacteria; kingdom Bacillati; phylum Actinomycetota; class Actinomycetes; order Micromonosporales; family Micromonosporaceae; genus Dactylosporangium; species Dactylosporangium sp. NPDC006015. The sequence continues at coordinate 12,853 of NZ_JBEXUD010000052.1, read as the reverse complement.
CGGCCAGCCCGCCGCCGCCAACGCCCGCCAGGCGGTCGCCCGCGCCGTCGTCCAGCTCGCCCACACCCTCGGTCTCGACACGGTCGCCGAGGGCATCGAGAGCGCCGAGCAGGCGGCGGTGCTGCGCGAGCTCGGGTACACCGTCGGCCAGGGTTACCACCTCGCCCGCCCGATGACCGCCGAGAGCGTGTCCGCCCTGCTCGCCCGCCAGCAGTCCCTCACCGCCGCCGACCGCTGAGCCGCCTCCGGTGGTCAGCCGGACAGCCAGCGCAGGGTGTCGGCGTAGAAGGCCGCGGTGCGGTCGGGCTGTTCGTCGCCGAGGAGGTCGCCGCCGACGGGGTAGCCGCGGCCGGCGAGGAGCCAGCCGAGGAGGGCGTACGGCGCCCGGAACGGCGCGAGCTCCTCCGGCGGGACGTGCACGCGCTGGCCGGGCACCGCGGGCGTGAGCGTGTCCCGCTCGTACACCGGGACGAGCGAGACGATCCCCCACCGGCCGCCGCGGCGTTCGAGGCGGTAGACGATCCGCGTGTAGGAGACCAGGTCGGCGAGCGTCCCGCCGGCGTCGGTGCGAACCTCGATCGCGGCGGGGACCTCGGCGAACGCCCGGTCGCCGACGACCTGGACGACCGGCGGCGACAGGCGGTGCACGCTGGCGTTGCCGGCGGCGGCCATGGCCCGGGAGGCGTCGACGAAGCCCGGGCCGTCTCCGGTGTACCAGCTGAGGGCGACCGTCGAGTCCGGCCAGTAGCAGGCGCGCATCTGGTCCCACCAGCCGCGGTCGCGGGCCTGCCGCTCCAGGAGCACCACCTGGCCGGCCGCGGCGGCGTCGCTCACGTGACCACCGTCCCGGCGAGACGGTCCTTCGTCGCGGCCAGGTGCGCCGCGGACAGGTGCGTGCCGGCGCGCACGACGCCGGTGACGCGGTGCAGGTGCGCGGCGTCGGTGACCGGGTTCGCGTCCAGGAGCACGAGGTCGGCGTTACGGCCCGGCTCGACAGTGCCCATCGTCGCCGTTGTACCGAGGAACGACGCGGCGTCCAGCGTCAGCATCCGCAGCAGGCGCAGCGGCGCGATGCCGGCCTCGGCGAGCAGGTCGATCTCGTCGTGCAACGCCGCGCCGGGCACGACCCAGACCGCGCCCGAGGAGTCGGTGCCGACGAGCATCCGCACGCCGGCCTCCTCGAAGATGCGGGCCATGCGGTACTCGTAGCGGTGCGAGGCGGCGAGGGTCGCCCGCTGCGCCAGGGTGAACCTGCCGAAGCGCGCGGCGACGCGGTCCCACGTCCTGCGGGTCGCGGCCGCCATGTAGCGCAGGTCCTCGTCGGTGGCGAACGACGGGTCGTCGCAGAGCTTGCTGGTCTTCTGCCGGATGAGGGTCGGCACGTGCCAGGTCCCGTCGGCGGCGAAGCGCGCGGCGAGGTCGTGCGCGTGGTGCTCGTCGAAGGTGCGCACGGCGCGGTCCAGGATCTCGACGTCCTCGGCCTTGTTGAGCAGCACCGGGTTGAGCACGACCCGCCGCATGACCGCCGCGACGACCCGGTCCATGAACGGCAGCCTGGCCGGCGGCAGCCGCAGCCGCGAACGGGCGCCGGAGGCCTCGCGCAGGGCCGGCTCGTCGGTGGAGCAGCAGGCGAGGACGCCGAGGCCGGAGCCGAAGTGCTCGACGGACTTCATGCCGATGCTGGAGGCGCGCAGCACGTCGATCCCGGCGGGCAGGTGCCCGACGATCGGCACGCCGAGCCGGAGCGCCTCGGCTTGCGCGTCGAAGAAGTGCTCCTTCGACATCGCGGCGGACTTCACGAAGTCGGCGCCGGCGGCGACCTGCTCGCGGACGGTCGCGGCGGCCTGCTCGGCGGTGCCGGTGTTGAGCATCGTCAGCAGCGGCCCCGGCATCGCCAGCAGCGCCGGTGCCGCGGCGGGCAGGCGCAGTTCACCGGCGGCCCGGGCGCGCAGGAGACCGAGGTCGCCGTGCATCTGGCGGAAGCCCGTGATGCCGTGCGCGAGCATCAGCTCCAGGGTCGGGGCGGGATCGCCGTGGCCCAGCGGGTGGGCGTGCATGTCGTTGTACCCGGGGACCACGTACCGGCCGGAGACATCCACCACGGTGGCGCCGCGGGGCGCCTCGAGGCCCTCGCCGACCGCGGTGATGACGCCGCCGTCGGCGAGCACGTCGGTGCCCGGCCGCAGCGAGCCGTCGCGGGTGTCGACGACGGTGCCGCGACGCAGCAGCAGCAGCGCGGTCACCGCGCGCCGCCGGTCAGCTCGTGCGCGTTGCGCGTGGTCAGGTCGCGCCAGGTGTCCGTGTCCGTGTCCGTGTCTGTGTCCGCGTCCGGCGGCGGCGGTGCGGCGTCGACGGCGGCGATCTGGGCGAGAGCCGCGGCGGCGGGCGTCCAGCAGTAGTCGCTGCCGTAGACGAGCCGACCGGTGCCGAACGCCGCGTCGAGGGCGGGGATCTGCCGCGGGAACGGAGTGCCGGCCATGTCGTACCAGAGCCGCCGCAGCTGACTCGTCACGGTGGGCGCGTCGGGTGCGGCCCCCATCGGGAACGCCGCGCGGAACATGTCCATGCGGTCGGCGAGCAGCGGCAGCACCCCTCCCCCGTGCGTCAGCAGCCACCGGATCCGGGGATACCGCACCAGTACGCCGTTGAAGACGAGGTCGGCGGCGGTCCGGGCGGTGTCGAACAGGAACTCCAGCATCGGCCGCGGCCGTCCCAGCGCGACCGACTCCGCGTGCGGCGGCGAGGTGGGGTGCACGAAGACGAGCGCGCCGCGCCGGTCGAGGTCCTCCCACAGCGGCTCGAGCCGGCCGTCGCCCAGGTACATGCCGTGGTGGTTGCTCTCCACGACGATGCCGTCGGCGCCGAGCGTGTCCAGCGCGTACGCGGCCTCGGCCCGGGCGCCGTCGACATCCGGCAGCGGGAGCGCCGCGAAGTGCCCGAACCGCTCCGGCCGCCGCGACCGCACCGCCGCGCCGAACTCGTTGACGTCCCGGGCGAGGGCACGCGCGGCGGCGTCGTCACCGAAGTGGACGCCCGGCGAGGAGATCGACAGGTACGACCTGCCGATACCGCCGCGGTCCATGAGCTCCAGGTGCGCCTCCGCGCTCCAGGACGGCCAGCCGGGCATCCCGTCGGGGTGCTCGACCCCGGCGGCGCGGGCGGCGGCGACGTAGTCGCCGGTCACGAAGTGGGCGTGGAAGTCGATCAGACCGGTGGATGCCATCTGGTAGTCCTCGTTCCGCTGTCCGGTTCGGCGTCCGGAGGTTTCGCGAGGTTTCGCGTTCGCCGGAGCCGTGTGCGACGGTAGGTCGGTGACCCGTCCAGCGGAACCGGCCGTGCCGGTGAGTGGAACACCGGCCGCGTCACCAGCCGCCAGGCCTGGGGATGCGGTGATCGAGCGGGCGTTCGCGCTGCTCGGCGCGTTCGACGCCGACCACCGCTCCCTGCCGCTCGCCGACCTCGCCCGTCGCAGCGGCCTCCCGCGCAGCAGCGCGCTGCGCCTGGCCCGCGCCCTGGTCGACGTCGGGGTACTGGAGCGGCTCGCCGACGGCCGCTTCGTCGTGGGCCTGCGCCTGCTGGAGATCGCGTCGCTGGCACCGCGCGGGCACGGGCTGCGCGCCGTCGCCATGCCCTACCTGGAAGACCTGTTCCACGTGACCCGCCAGCACGTGCTGCTCGCCGTCCGCGACGAGGGCGAGGCGCTGCTCGTGGAGCGCCTGTCCGCCCGCGACGCCAGCCCCGTGCGGTACCGCATCGGCGGCCGCCTGCCCCTCACCTCGACCGGAGTGGGCCTCGTCCTGCTCGCCGAGGCCCCGTCGCAGGTGCAGGAGGACGCGATCGCCGCATTCCTGCCCGACGACGGCGGCGACGACATCCACTCCCCCGCCGACCTGCGCCGCGCCCTCGCCGAGATCCGCCGCGGCGGCTACGCGTACGCCCGCCAGAGCTCCCCGTGGCCGATGAGCACCGTCGCCGCCCCCGTCCGCGGCCCGTCAGGCGTTGTCGCCGCGGTGTCGGTCGTCACCCCCAGCCCAGGCTTCACGACGTCGTCCTACATCCCAGCCGTCCAGGCCGTCGCCCGCGCCATCTCCCGCCAGCTCGCCACCTGACCCCCGGCCCCGGGCTCCCGGTCACCCACCTGGACGCCCTGCGCTACGACGACTCTTCATAAGCCGAGTGCGACCGGGGCGGAGGGTGTCCCGAAGGTGAGCAGGTCGGTCAGCGGTATGGCAAGGTCACGGGGCGAGAACAAGTCGGGCCCGGTGTAGTCGGCGATCTCAGAGAGCCGCCACCAACGAAAGCCGGCGAGATGCTCATCAGCGGCGAGTTGGTCGTCGGTGAACTGGCCCTGAGGCTCGAAGTGGGTGGCGCGGACGAGGAAGTAGTCGTTGACGACGCCGTCGAAGCGGGGCGCATGATCTGCGCTGACGACTACTTGATGCCAGACGTGCGGCGGATCGATGGCGGCGACCAGGCCGGTTTCCTCTCGCAGCTCGCGGCGCAGCGCGGACAGCCCGTCCTCACCTGGTTCTATGCCGCCACCTGGAGCGGCCCAGACGGCCTGCGCCCCGTTCGGGACCGCCGGGTGGGGGAAGACGAACCGGCAAAGCAGCACGCGGTCCTCTTCGTCGAGAATGATCGCGCGGGCGGAGGCTCGAAGGTTCAGCGACATGGCAGACTCCTGATTCCGTGCGCGTGGTACCGCAATGATCGGCGAGAGACACAGCTGAACACGGCCAGCGAATCCGCTACACCACCACGGCGCCGACCGGCCGGCGCCGACGGCACGGTTGTCGACGAGTTCGCTGGCACCGTGCCGGCGTCGGCTGCGGCTCAGAGTCCACGACTGCCGTCGATGGCCTCGCGGATGATGTCGGCGTGGCCGGCGTGTCGAGCTGTCTCCTGGATCAGGTGCATTGCCACCCAACGCAGGTTCTCGTCAACCAGGTCCGACCGTGCGCATCGCGCTTCGAGGTCGACGCCGGCCACGATCTCCCGGGACACCGCGATCTGCTCCAGGTAGTACGCCACAACGCTCTCCACCGTGTCATCGCCGCTGAGAGCAAACGTGGCGTCCTGGCCTTCGTCCGCCACCGTCGGCCACTCGTCCGGAAAGTCTCGGCCCGCGAAGATGATCTGAAACCATCTACGTTCCCAGACAGCCGAGTGCTTCAGCAGACCCAGCAACGACAGAGAACTCACGGTCGCAGCCATGCGCGCATCCTGGTCGGACAGGCCGTCGACCTTACGGATCAACGCATCTCGCGCCTGGTCGAGAAAGCCGCACAGAGCATCTCGCTCGGTCGCGGTCGAGAACGCGTCGGTCGCCACGTCGCACACAATATCGACATTCGCCGCTCCGCAGGTTTCTTCCATACGCATCGATGATCCTGTAGCTTCTTTTCATCACTTGCCGTCGATGCCTGGATCGGAGCTCGCCATGAACCTTTCCGCCGTGCTGTCCCGTGGGGCGGTGGTGTTCGCGCTGCTCGGGGTCGTCGTGCCCTTCGGCGGACCGGCCGCCGCCGCGCTGCCGGTCGTCGACATGGAGCAGGTCATGCTCGCTGCGCAGGTCGACCCGCCGAAGAGCGACACCGGGCAGACTCCTGGCGCGGCGGCGAGCGTGCTGGAGGTCGAACGGGCGCTGTCGGCGAAGGGCTTCCTGGCCTCAGCCTCGGTCGATGGGCACTACGGCACCTCGACCGTCGCGGCGTATGCGGCCTGGCAGCGCTCACTCGGATACTCGGGCCTGGACGCCAACGGATATCCGGGGCCGTCGTCGCTGACCACGCTCGGCAGCGGCCGGTACACGGTCACCAGGCCGATCAACACCGGTTCACGGACCAGCTCGTACGGGGGCGAACGGGTCAACGCCAGGACCCGCGACATGCTCGCCGCGGCCGATGCCAAGCTGTCCTGGAGCATCACGCTCAGCCAGGGGTCCTACACGTCGGCGAACCCCAGCTCCGCCGGTACACATGACGCAGGCGGAGCGGTGGACATCTCGGTCGCCAGCCTGAGCACCACGCAACGATGGCAGACCGTCCAGGCGCTCCGGACCGTCGGGTTCGCCGCCTGGCTGCGCAATCCGTCGCAGGGAGACTGGCCGTACCACATCCACGCCGTCGCAATCTCCGACACCGACCTGGCCACGGGGGCGGCCAACCAGGTGCACGACTACTACTTCGGCAAGAACGGCCTGGCCAACCACGCTGCGGACGACACGCCGTCCGCCTATCGAGTGGCGTTCACGTGGTGGGAGAAGTCCCGACGTTGACATCCTCTCCGCCCTGAAGGACGGAGATTCCCGCCATGCTGCGCGTGGACCGCGCGGCGTCTGGGTGGGTTACCGCTTCGCCGCGCGGTGCCGGGACGAGTCCCGGTCTTACCTGCGCTCCACGGTCGTTTCCGTTGTCCGCCTGTCCAGCGGCCAACACGTTCAGCGCCGCGTTCACGTCCCGGTCGTGGGCCGCTCCGCAGGGGCAGTCCCACGCTCGGACGTTGAGCGCCATCTTCTCGTTGACGCGTCCGCAGTCGGAGCACCTGCGGGTGGACGGGAGGAAGCGGTCCACCCGGGCGAAGGTGCGCCCGTACCGGGCGGCCTTGTACTCCAGCATGGCTGTGAATCCGGCCCACGCTGCGTCGTGCACCGACTTGGCAAGCCGGGTCCGGCCGAGACCGGCGACGCACAGGTCCTCGACGTACACCGCTTGGTTCTCGCGGATCAACGTCGTGGACAGCTTGTGCTGCCAGTCCCGCCGGGTGTCGGCAACCCGGGCGTGCGCCCGAGCGACCCTGATGACTGCCTTCCTGCGGTTGTCGCTGCCCGGCTGCTTGCGCGCGAGCGCCTGCTGCAACCGTTTGAGCTTGCGGGCCGCGCGCCGCAGGAACTTCGGCGCGGTGACCTTCGTACCGTCCGACAGCACCGCGAAGTGCGTCAGCCCGAGGTCGATGCCCACCTCCGAGTCCAGCTCGGGCAGCGGCTCGTCGGTGCTCTGGACGACGAACGAGGCGAAGTACCGCCCGGCCGCGTCCTTGATGATCGCCACGCTGGACGGGTCCGATGGCAGCGTCCGTGACCAGCGGACCACGAGGTCGCCGATCTTCGGCAGCCGCAGGCGTCCGTTGTCGAGAACCTTGAACCGGGAGTTCTTCGTGAACCGCATGGCCTGCCGGTTGTCCTTGCGGGACCGGAACCGTGGCGGTGCGACCTCGCGACCATCGCGCTTGCCGGTGACCAAGGCAAAGAAAGTTGCGGTAGGCGGTGTTCAGATCCGCGAGGGCCTGCTGCAACACCACGGCCGAAACCTCGCCCAGCCACGCCCGTTCCCGCGTCGTCTTGGCCCGCGTGATGACCTGCTTGGACAGCTCGGCGTCCGAGACGTACGGCAAGCCCTGCTCGCGGGCCTGCCGGCGCAGCCTGACCGCGTCGTTGAACACCACCCGCGCGCACCCGAACGCCCGCGCCAGCTCGATCTGCTGGCCAGGCGTCGGATACACGCGGAAGTTGTAACGGAGCTGCACGAGAAGCACGGTACATGTTGGTTTATGGCTGAACTTGCAGGCATCCGCACAGGCAGGCACTGTGTTTCTGCGATGCATGTCCACTTGGTTTTCGTCACGAAGTTCCGGCACAAGGTGTTCACCGACCGGCACCTGACCCGCATGGAAGCGATCATGCGAGACGTGTGCGCCGGCTTCGAGGCCGAGCTGGTCGAGTTCAACGGCGAGGACAACCACGTCCACCTGCTCGTCAACTTCCCGCCCAAGGTCGCGGTGGCCCGGCTGGTCAACAGCCTCAAGGGCGTGTCCTCCCGCCGCCTACGGCAGGAGTTTCCAGATCTCGTGCAGCACTACTACCGGGCCAACAAACTGTGGTCGGGCTCGTACTTCGCCGGCTCCGCCGGCGGCGCACCGCTGAGCGTCGTACAGCAGTACATCGAACAGCAGAACCGTCCCGGCTAAGGCACTGCTCAGGCCTGGCGGCCCTCCCAACGCGGGCCTTCACCCCCGGCCTGAAGGCCGGAGCACTGGCCCGCATTCCGGTAGCCGTCACGACAACAACGGCCGACCCATCGCCGGGTCGGCCGTTGTTTCGGTGCGGTCATATCGAGGCGTGTGTGCCATCCTCCTCCTGTCGAGATCCACAACCACGGGGAGTCCGCCTTGCACACGCGCCGAAGACTGACCGCCCTGGCTCTCACCCTGGCCGCCGCGGCGACGCTCGCCGCCGGCTGCGAGGGCACCCCCGACGTCACCTCACCCGCCGCGAGCACGGCGCCCGCCGCGAGCACCGCGCCCAGCGTCACCGTCGCGTCGGTGTGCCAGGCGATCGACGACGTCTACGCGCCAGAGCGGCTGATCCTGACGAGCACGTGGGGGCAGTACGTCACCGCCACGAACCAGGGCGACGCGACCAAGGCCGCCGAGTTGAAGGCGAAGCTCGAGGAGATGGTCCCGCGGCTGAGCAAGGCGGCCCGCGCCGAGGTCGCGAAGTCGCCGGACGCCGGCCAGCGGGCGGCCCTGGAGCAGTACCTGGACGCGGTCGACACGTGGTACACCAAGCCCTCCTCCGGGGACGCCGTCACCCTCCTGGAGAAGGGCGTCGAGGCCGCGCAGCAGTACTGCCCGAAGATCCGCTGACCCCTCGCCGCCGGTGCCGCGCCTTCAGCCGGCGTGCGGCAGCCGGCCAAGCAGGCGGCAGCGGATGTCGGCCAGGTTGATGCCGAGGTCGTGCAGGACCTTGGCGGCCAGACGTCCGCCCTCGCGCAGGACGCCGAGCAGGACGCCGTTCGTGTACATCGGCGCCGGCCGGCCCTACGAGCGCCAACCCGGGAGCTTCCGCAGGAACCCGGCTTGCCCGTGATCCTCGGGTCCCGTCTCGAAGCCTGGGCCGTCGTTCTCCGAGGTGGCGTCCGGGTCGTTGCCGGGGGCCCGGGCGCGGCTGATCAGCGCGGCGAACACCGTCCCGCTGAAGACCAGCACGGCGATACCCACGGTGAGCACCCCGGCCAGCGTCGGATGCCACTGGTCGGGCCGCCGGACGTTGTCGCATGGCTGCCAACGCGAGTAGTGCACGGTGACGGTGTCGCCGGCCGCGATGTTGTCGAGGTCCGGGAAGACCTTGGTGGTGGCCTCACACCGGGTGCCGTCAGGCAGGACGAACACCGCGGCGTACCGCGGCGGCTGGTCGACGGTCACCGAGCCGACGGTGAGCGGCTGCTGCTCGACCCGCTGCGCGGTGGCAACGGCCTCGCCGCCGTGGGCGTCCTCCCACGTCTGCCACAGCGCCATCCCCAACACGACCGCCAGGAACGCGCCCCAGATCCCCATCAACCAGCGCATGTCTTGAGGTATACACCTGCGCCACGCTCAGGGTGCGCCCGCGGCGGAGCCGTTCGTCCACCTCCCGTGGAGCGGTACACGCACCGGCGGCTGGACGGGTCGTTCGCGAGATCGTGGCTGACGCTGCGGAGACCGGTCGCTGACTGTCCTTCCGCGGCGCGCCCTGCCGCTCCGGCCACGCACGCCCATTCCGCCGTGCCGGCCCGTTCCGCTCAGGTCAAGACCGGGAACAGCTGGACCGAGCTCCGACCGGTTGCGGCCTCGATGAAGTCGACCGGCGGCGCCATCCCGGCGAGCAGCTCCGTCGTATGCGCCAAGCCGTCGGGGGGCACGTTCGGCGGCTGGCCAAGCGCGCGTTGAAGGTCGAGCAGGTGCACGGTCGCCTCCATGATGCCGATGCTGACGGCTTCGTCGAGGCGCAGAATCGCATACCCGAAGTAGTCCACGGCAATGGGGCCGAGCTGGCGCGCGGTCGCGATCGCCCGCGGTCCAGCGCTGGCGAACTGCTCGATCATCTGCGCAGTACTGTACGTGGCCGCATCTTCGCGGGCACCGGCCGCAGTCCGGTCCCGCCCGCGGTTGGCGACCCCGTCCGGGGTGTTGAAGTCCCGAAGGAGCGCGGCAGCTGTGGGGTGCGTGGGTTCGGCATCCCGGACCCGGTCCACCAGGCTTGTGAACGCGAACGGCCATGACCCGGCGTGCGCGTACAGGCTCCGCACGTCCCAGGTGCCAAGCCGGGTTGGCCGGCACCATTGCTCGTCGGTAAGCGCCCGCCCGTGTTCTGCCCAGACCGACCAGAGTGTGTCGAGTGCCGTGAGGCGATCCTTGATCGTCATAGCTCGATGCTACCGACAGGCGACGAGCTGGTGGCGCTCGCAGCCGTCAACGAGATCGGAAATCCGAGGACGATCCAGATCATCACCCCGGGAAGACGAGCGGCTTCGCAGACAAGCACTCCGTCGGCTTCTTGGCTCATTGGGTCAGGCGATGCGGCGCACGCGGCGGATCGCGAGCCAGACGAGCAGCGCGGCGGCCGCGACGAAGATGCCGGTCTCGATCCACTGGAAGGTCCAGAACCGGCCCTCGGGCTGATACACCTGGTAGTTGTAGGCCCCCGGGCGCAGGCCCATCTCCCGGGCCGCGGCGCATAGACCACCGTCGCCCTCCGGCCGGCAGAGCATCATGCCGCCGGTGACGCGGGTGCCGTCCGCCTGGCGCACCTCCGTCGACATCAGCCAGGTGCCGGCCATCAGGTCGACGTGGTCGTCGATGCTGAGGCTGCGGGTGAGCGGCGCCATGAAGCGCGGCCGGGCGTAGAGGCCGACGGCGACCCGCGCGGCGATGTAGGCCGGCAGGGTGACCGCCATCGCGGACATGACCTTCGGCAGCAGGGTGCCGGCGTACAGGCCGAGGGCGACCGCGAACAGCGTGTAGCCGACCGGGACGACGCCCTGGACGTCGAAGAAGATCTCGGTGAAGCGGCTCTCGCGGAACTCCAGGGGTTCGAACCACCAGGCGATGCCCAGGCCGTAGCCGGCGGCGAGGACGGCGACCGCGCCGCCGAGGAGGCCGGCCTTGGTCCAGGCCCAGTGCCGGCGGCTGATGCCCTGGGTCCAGATCATGCGGTGGGTGCCCTGCTCGATCTCGCGGGCGACGAGCGGCGCGCCCCAGAACAGGCCGAAGAGCAGCGGCACGGCCAGGAGCAGCACCGCGACGTAGAGCAGTGGGCTGTAGGTGTCGATGAACTGTTTGAGCCCGCGGTCGCATAGCTCGCCGCCGGTCGCGCAGCGCTGCCCGACGAGCCGGTCGAGGTCGCGGCGCATCGCCAGGCCGGTCGGCACGATGAACGCGGCGAGGGCCGCCAGCCCGAGCAGTGTGTAGAGGCCCTGCTTGCGGTGCTGCCGCCAGGTCAGCCAGATCATGCCGCGACTCCCCATGCCTCGTGGGTGGCCTCCGTGACGCCGTCGGACAGGTAGGCCAGGATCAGGTCTTCCAGGGTCAGCTCGTGCACCGTCCACGACGGGTCGGTGACCCGGCCGGTGACGCGCACCAGCAGCGTCGACTGCCGGTCGGTGTGGCGGGCCCGGACGACGGCGGCCACGCCGCCGATCGGCTCGCCGTGGTGCCGCGGGCCGACCAGGCGCCGGTGCTCGCCGACGATGTCGTCGACGGCGCCGGACAGCTGCACGGCGCCGGAGCTGAGCACGACGAGGTGGTCGCAGGAGTGCTCGAGGTCGGCGAGGATGTGCGAGGAGAGCAGCACGGTCGTGCCGGACTCGGCGACGCCGCCCATTAGGGTCCGCAGGAACTCGCGCCGCGCGACGGGGTCGAGGCTGGCGACGGGCTCGTCGAGCAGCAGCAGCCGGGGCCGCTTGGCGAGGGCCAGGGCCAGGGCGACCTGGGCGCGCTGGCCGCCGGAGAGCTTGCCGACCGGGATCCGGGGCGGGATGCCGGCCTGGGCGAGCCGGGTCCGGGCGAGCGTGGCGTCCCACCGCCGGTTGACCTTGCCGCCCATGGTGACGAGGTCGTCGGCGGTGAAGTCGCGGTAGAGCGGGGTGTCCTGGGCGACGAAGCCGATGTCGGCGAGGGCGGCGGTGTTCTCATATGGCGTGTTGCCGAAGACCCGCACCGCGCCGGCGTCGGGGCGCAGCAGGCCGACGGCCAGGTGCAGCAGCGTGGACTTGCCGGATCCGTTGGGCCCGACCAGCGCGGCGACCCGGCCGGCCGGCAGACGCAGGGTGCAGTCCCGCAGCGCCCAGCGTGCCCCGTACCGCTTGCCGAGCCCGTCGGCCTCCAGCACGTGCTCCATCTCGTGTCCTCTCATGCCAGCTCCTCCAGCAGGGCGTCGGCCTGCCGCGCGGCGCGGATCGTGGTGTCGACGAGCGCGCTGACGTCCTCGTCGCTCAGGCCCGCCGCCTGGGCCCGGCGCAGCCAGTCGAGCAGCTCGGTGCGCAGGTCGGCCTGGTTGGCGAGGGAGTCGCCGGCGAGGGTGCCGGTGACGAACGTGCCGACCCCCGGCCGCCCCTCGGCGAGCCCCTCGAGCTCCAGCTCCCGGTAGGCCTTCAGCACCGTGTTCGGGTTGATGGCCAGGGACTGCGCGACGTCGCGGACTTTCGGCAGCCGGTCGCCGGGCACCAGCAGCCCGACCCGCAGGGCCTGTTTGACCTGCTGGACGAGCTGTACATAGGTGTTGACCTTCGACCGGCCGTCCAGCACGAACTCGATCACGCCGGCCGCCTCTCTGTTGTCCTACGACACTAAGACTATAGGACAACAGAAGTGCTGGCATAGGCTCGGGAATGAATCAACCGCTGGTGACCGTGTGCCGGGACTGCTGCTGCGGCTCGCCCCGCAAGCACCCGGACGTGGACCACGCCGGGCAGGTGGCCCGGCAACGGGCAGGCAGGGTGCGGGTCAGCGGGTGCCTCGACGCGTGCGAGCGGTCCAACATCGTCGTCGTGCACCCCACGCCCGCCGCCAGGCGGGCCGGCGCCCGGTAGATCGGAAG
>NZ_JBEXUD010000051.1:0-90836 GCF_040614215.1 Dactylosporangium sp. NPDC006015 | reverse complement strand
AGGCCTCGAACTGCTGTCCGTCGCCGTCACCCAGAACATCGTCGGCGAGACCCAACGCATCGGCTTCGGCTCCACCCTCGGCGTCATCCTGCTCGTCATCTCGCTCGTGCCGATCACGCTGTTCCTGTATCAGGCGTTCCGCCGCGAGGAGGCCCGCTCATGACCCGCCGCCCGTGGCGCGTGGCGTCCCAGGCGTTCATGCTCGTGATGATCGCGCTGTGGCTGACGCCGATCCTGTTCGCGCTGTACGTGGCGCTGCGGCCGATCGCCGACACCAACGCGCACGGCTACGTCTCGCTGCCGTCCGGCCTGACGCTGTCCAACTTCCGCGCCGCGTGGACCCAGTCCGACATGTGGCGCTTCTTCCTCAACTCGCTGATCGTCACGGTGCCGGCCGTGGTGCTGACCCTGTTGCTGGCCTCGTCGTTCGCCTACGTCGTGGCCCGGCTGCGGCTGCGCTGGAACATCGCCCTGCTCATCCTGTTCACCGCCGGCAACCTGCTGCCGCAGCAGGTCATCATCACGCCGCTGTTCCGCCTGTACCTCGCCATCCCGCTGCCGCACTGGGTCAGCGAGAGCGGCCTGATGTACAACTCGTACGTCGGCCTGATCGCCATCAACGTCGCGTTCCAGCTCGGGTTCTGCGTCTTCGTCCTCAGCAACTACATGAAGACCCTGCCGCACGAGCTCGACGAGGCCGCCGTCGTCGACGGCGCCGGCGTCTGGACCCGCTTCTGGCGGCTGACCCTCCCCCTGTGCCGCCCGGCCCTCGCCGCCCTCGCAACGCTGCTGACCACCTGGATCTACAACGACTTCTTCTGGGCGATCACGCTGATCTCCACCGGCGACAAACGCCCCGTGACGTCGGCACTGGCCAACTTGCAGGGGCAGTTCGTCGCCAACCAGAACATGATCGCGGCGGCCGCACTGATCGCCGCGATCCCCACGCTCGTCGTCTACGCGTCACTGCAGAAGCACTTCATCGCCGGCCTGTCCCTCGGCTCGACCAAAGGCTGACAGCGGCGTCACTCGGCTCATGCCCGCATTGCCGGGCGTGACCGGCGCCGACCCGAGCGCATTCGCGTCGAGACCGTTGCGGACGTGCAGCCCGACGTCACCGGTGGCGAACCACAGGCCCTCGGTCAGCCAGCCGGCGACCTCCGGCAGCGGCGCGTCGTCGTTCGTGGTGCCGCCGGGAACCGGGCTTCCGGGCACCTCGACCTCCGTGTAGAGGATGTCGCCACCGCCGCTGAAGAACGGGCTCTCGGTCACGCCGATCTCTGTCACCACCCGGCCGACGATCGCCGCGACCAGCCCGGGTGCCGACGACCGCCATGCATAGGGCCCGCCGACACCGATGTCGAGCGGCGCCGCGAAGTCGATCGTGCCCCACGTGACCGACAGGTGGTCCCAGGTCTTCCATTGCAGCTCCAGCCGCGACCCGTCGTCGAAGACCAGCACGAGCGGGATGTCCTCGAACCACCGGTCCCGGGTGACGTCCCAGCCGGTCCAGCCCTCGGTGACCCGCCGTCCGACCAGCGCGAGGAGCCGGTCGCGCTGCCGGCCCAGCTGCACCGGCGCCGGCAGGTAGTCCGACCGCCAGCCGGACCGCCGCTCATCCCACGGCACTTCGTCGATGTCCATTGCCGACATTGTATGAACACCGGTGCGGCAGACGGGTCCGCCTGCCGCACCGGTCAGGTCTCAAACCGTGGTGGTCGCCAGTTCCTTCGGCTCGGCGGGGAGGTGGTCCTGGGCCTTGCCCTCGACGTGCAGCTCGGGCAGGAGACGGCCGAGCCAGGCCGGCATCCACCAGTTGACGCGGCCGAGGATGTGCATCGCGGCCGGGACGAGCAGGAGGCGGACGACCGTCGCGTCGAGGAGGATCGCGGACGCCATGCCCACGCCGATGACCTTCAGGACCAGGTCGGGGCTGGGGATGAAGGCGGCGAACACCGCGATCATGATGGCGGCCGCGGCGGTGATGACGCGGCCGGTGCCGGCGAGGCCGTCGGTGACGGCGCGGGCGTTTTCGCCGGTGCGGGTCCAGACCTCGCGCATGCGGCTGACGAGGAAGACCTCGTAGTCCATCGAGAGGCCGAACAGGACGGCGAACATCAGCACCGGCACGAACGCCGGCAGCGGCGTCTCGGTGTCGATGCCGACCAGCTTGCCGGCCCAGCCGCCCTGCAGGACGAGGGCGACCACGCCGTACGCGGCGGCGACCGACAGCAGGTTCATCACCGCCGCCTTCAGCGCCACCGCGACGCTGCGGAACGACACCAGGAGCAGCAGCATCGACAGCAGGACCACGCCACCGATGAGCAGCGGGATCCGCCGGGCGATGTTGGCGGTGCTGTCGATCGCCGTGGCCGTCATCCCGCCGACGTGGACGTCGGCGCCGGTGCCGGCGACCGTCTGCGGCAGGATGTCGCGGAGCCGCTCGACGAGGTCCTCGGTGCGGGAGTCCTGCGGGCCGGTACGCGGCAGCACCGTGATGACCGCGGCGGTGCCGTCCTGGTTGACCTGCGCGGGCATCGCGGCGGCCACCCCGTTGACGCCGGGGAGGGCGGCGGCGAGCTTGTCCAGCGCCGTGGTGTCGCCGGGGCGGGTCAGCTCGACGGCGAGCACGAGCGGGCCGTTGGCGCCCGGGCCGAAGCCCTCGGCGACCATGTCGTAGGCCTGGCGGGTGGTGGTCTCGGCGCGGTTGTTGCCCGCGTCCGGGAAGCCGAACCGGACGCCGAGGAACGGTGCGGCAAGCGCGAGCAGGATCGCCACGCCGAGGAACGCCGAGACGAAGCGGTGCCGCTGGATCAGCCCGCTCCAGCGCAGCCAGCCCTTGCCGGGCTCGACGTGCCCGCCGGCGGCGACCGTCACGGCGCCCCGGCGCAGCAGCGGCAGGCGCAGCTTGTCGACGTGCCGGCCGAGGTACCCCAGCAGCGCCGGGAACAGGGTGACGCTCGCGACCAGCGTGACGAGGACGCCGAGGATCGTGACGAGCGCCGCGCCGCGCATGAACGACAGGCCCATCGCGAACAGGCCGAGCATGCTGACGATGACCGTGCTGCCGGCGACCATCACGGAGCGGCCGGCGGTGTCGAGCGTCGCGACGGTCGCCGCCTCGGGGTCGAGGCCGGCGGCGCGCCACTCGCGGAAGCGGGTGACCATCAGCAGCACGTAGTCGATGCCGATGCCGATGCCCATCATGGTCGCCAGCGACGTGGACCAGTCGGGCGCGTCGACGAAGCGGATGAGGACCCCGGTCAGCGTGGCGCTGACGGCGAGCCCGGCGACGGCGACCAGGACCGGCAGGCCGGCGGCGATCACGGAGCCGAACATCAGCAGCAGGATGACGATGGCGGCGGCGAGGCCGATCCCCTCGGAGCCGATCTCGCCCTGCTCGGCGCGCTGGATGCTCTGCCCGCCGAGGGCGACCGTCAGCCCGGCGCGGCTCGCCTCGGTGGCGATGTCCATCAGGCGCTGACTGTCCTCGACCGGCATGTCGTCGGGGTTGACCACGTCGAGGCGCAGGTCGGCGACCGCGGTCCGGCCGTCCTGCGAGATCCCGCCGGGCGCGGCGAACGGGTCGGCGACGCCTGCGACGTGGGGCGCGGCCGCGAGCTTCGCCAGGAGCGCCTGCACGTCGCCCTTCACGCCGGCGACGCCGTTGTCGGCCCGGACGACGACCGCGACGGTCGCGCCGGACTGGCTGGTGAAGCGCTCCTCGAGCAGCCGCGTCGCGGCCTTGGAGTCGGAGCCGGGCGCGGAGTAGTCGGCGGCGAAGTCGCCGCCGAAGAAGTTGGACAGCGCGAACGCCGCGGCGAGCGCGACGACCCACGCGACGACGGTCCGGCCACGCCGCCGGTACGCCACCCGGGCGAGCCGCCCGAGCGGGCCGAGCGCTGGGTTCGGGAGGTCGGTCATGATCCCTGCCTTCAGCAGTGAATGGGCGTCAGTTGCGTTATGCCTATTAACCAACATGACGACCCGTCGCTTGTCAAGCGCCTTCACTTCTGTAACGATGCTTAACGCAACGGTCATCAGGAGGACACCCATGAACACACCCAGGCGGGAGAAGGCGCGCGCGGCGACCATCGACGAGATCAAGCACACCGCCCTCACCCACATGCGGGAGCAGGGCACCGTCGACATCCGCTTCGCCGACATCGCCCGGGCCATGGAGATGACGCCGCCGGCGCTCTACCGCTACTTCGCCGACCGGGACGAGCTGCTCAGCGCCCTCATCGCCGACGCGTACGACGACCTCGGCCGCTGTGTCGCCGAGGCCCGCGACGCGGTCCCCGCCGACGACGTGGGCGGCCGGTTCATGGCGGTCGCCGGCTCGTACCGTCAATGGGCCCGGCAGGATCCGCAGCGCTTCGCCCTCATCCTCGGCATGCCCCTGCCCGGCTACGCCGCCCCAGTCGACGGCCCCACCACCGAGGCCGCCCAGCGGGCGATGTCACAGCTGTCGTCGCTCTTCCTCGAGGCCCAGGCGCAGGGCGTGCTCGGGCGCCCCCGGCTGCGCGACGTGCACCCCGCCATCGCCGCGTGCGCCGAGCAGAAGCACCAGCAGTCGGGTGTACCGGTCTCGGCGGAGACCTTCCAGGCCATGCTGCACGCCTGGTCGTCACTGCACGGCTTCGCCGCCCTGGAGGCCTACGGCCACTTCGACTGGATCACCGAGGAGGGCCGCGACGCCCTCTTCGACGGCCACGCCCGCCTCACCGCCGAGACCGCCGGCCTCCCCGCCCCCAGGACCCTCTGAGCTGGACGGTCTCCGACAGCGAACCTGACGCGGGCGGCGGGTGGGTCAGCCGGCGACGCGGCGGCCGCGGGTGACGGCGGCGGTGACGAGGCCGGCGAGGGCGAGGGCGCCGAGGCCCAGCAGGGCGAGGACGCCGGGCCGGGTCCGCCGGCCGTCGCGGGTTTCGGCGGTGGCCGTGACGACGGCGGTGTCAGTTGTACCGTTCGGCAGGCCGAGCAGGGCGCCGAAGCCGTCGGTGGCGCCGTGGTGCTGGGCCGCCGTGCCGGCCTGGGCGGTGTCGCGGCCCTTGTCGGTGCCGGGGAGCCGACGCGTCGAGTCCGGTGTGGTCCGGTGCTGCGCGGCGCGGTTCGCGTCCTGCGCGGCGCGGTTCGGGGTCCGGGCGGCGGCGTTCGAACCCGGCACGGCACCGTTCGCGGTCTGCGTCGCGCCGGTCGCACCCTGGGCAGCACTCTGGGTCGTGCCGGTCGCGCCCTGGGCAGCGGTCTGCGTCGTGCCGGTCCCGCCCTGGGCAGCGGCTTGCGTCGTGCCGGTCCCGCTCTGGGCAGCGGCTTGCGTCGTGCCGGTCCCGCTCTGGGCGGCGGCCTGGGTCGTGCCCGTGCCCTGGGCAGCGGTCTGGCTCGTGCCGGTCGCGCCATGGGAAGCGGTCCGGGGCGTGCCGGTCGCGGTCTGCGCGGCGGGCCGGGTGGCGGGGTTCGTGCGGGCCGCGCCGGTCGAGGCCGGGGCGGCCTGGTGCGGGTCGCGGGCGGGTTCGGTGGCCGGCGCCTTGGCGGGAGTCGTCTGGGCGGCGGCGGGGGCTCCGACCGTGGCCGGGGCGGACAGCGCACTCAGGACCGAGCTGCGGGCGCCGGAGTCCGGGACGGCGATGGCGCGGACCGTGAACGAGTACGTCGCGCCCTGCGTCAGCGCCGGCACGACGCAGCTCGTCGCGGCGCTGGTCCTGGTGCGGCAGGTCTTGGTGGCGTCCTCGATCGCGGCGACCTCGAAGTGGTCGACGATGCCGGTCTCGCCGATGTTGACCCTCCACGAGACCTTCAGCGACGAAGGGGACTGGGCGGTGACCGCGACCGCGGTCGGGGCGGCGGCCACCTGCTGCACGGGGGTCGACAGGGCGGCGGCGCCGGGGGCGGACGAGCTGCCCGCGGGGGCCTTGCGCGGCGGCTTCGCGGCCGGCTTGTGCGCGGCCTTGCGAGGCTTGGTTTTCGCCTTGGCCTTGGCCTTCGTGGCGGGCTTCGAGGCGGCCTTGGTGGTGGTGTCGGCCTTCGCGGGCGCCTTCGGGTTCGGGGCGGCGGGGAGCTTGCCGGCCTTGCGGTCGTTGACCTCCCGGTCGCCGCCGGTCGCGTGTACGCCGTGGCTGCGCACCTCGGTGCCGCCGTCCGGGCTCGGGCGGTTGAACTGGCCGGGACCAGCGAACGCCGTGCCCCCGGTCGCGCCGACGACGACGATGCCCACGGCCGCCAGCGCGAGACCGGCCCGGGCGGCGCGGGCGGCCTGAACGGCCCGGGCGGCACGGAAAGCACGGACGGCACGGCGAGCGGGGCGCGGCACGGATCTGGTCACCACGGTAACGGTCCCCTCTGGAGCATTCTGGACAAATGCCTACCGAAGGTAATGTAGCGACTACTCGGCGTGTCCGGGCGACATTCGCCGGTGGTGCTGTGACAGTTGATCGGATCCGGGGTGATCGGCCGATCCGGGCGGTGGCGGCCCGGCGATACGCTGCCGCCGTGACCATGCCCCCCGATGACCGGCGGCCACCCGCACCCTGGTCCCCGCCACCGGGTCCGCAGCCCTGGACACCCCCGCCGCCGCAGCAGCAGGCGCAGCCGCATCCGTACCCGCCGCCGCACCACCTGCCGCGGCGGGGCAACCCGCCCCGGGGCGGCGGCCTCCTGCCCTGGGTCGTCGGCGCGGCGATCCTCGGCGTCCTCGCACTTCTCGTCGGCGCCGCCGTCATCGTGGTCCGCCTCGCGAGTGACGACGGCGACGACCCGTCCGTGGCGGCGCCCCCGGCGACCACCGCCGCACCCGCGACCACCGCGGCGGCGACGCCGGCGACGGGCGAGACCGTGCCGCCACGGCTGCCGGAGCGGCCCGAGACGTCGACGCCGCCGGCGCTGCCGGAGCTGGCGACCCGGCCGGTGACCGAGGAGGGCACGCTCAGGTCCGGGACCACGGGCGCCGCCACCGCGGTCACGTTCGTCAACACGCGCAAGGACGCGGTCACCGTCCACTGGCTCGACTTCGACGGCAAACGCGTGCGCTACCAGCAGATGCCGCACGACACGTCGTACACCCAGCAGACGTACGCGAGCCACGCGTGGCTGGTCTGCGGCTATGACGAGACGCCGCTGCTCATCGTCGTCGCCGCCGCGCAGCCGGGGCTGGTCACGATCCGGTAGCGGCGGCAACCCGGGCCGCGCCCCGACGGTCCACACCAGCATGAGACGCATCGGACTCGGACTGCTGGCGGTGGCCCTGCTCTCCGGCTGCGGCGGCGACCCAGCCGCGGCACCAACCGGGGCAGCGCCTGCGGCACCGTCGACGGAGGCGTCCGCGCCGCAGGCGGCGCCGAGCCCGACGGACCGGCGCTGCGCCGACCCCGAGCTCAACGACAAGCAGGTCGCGTTCCCGGGCAACGGCGGCTTCCTGACCGGCGTGCTGCTCGGCGCGGCCACGAGCAGGACCGTGCTCGTCCTCGCGCCGCAGGCCAGCGCCGACGCGTGCTCCTGGCTGTCCTGGGCCAGGCAGGAGGCCGCCGCCGGCTACCGCGTCCTCGCCCTCGACTTCGCCGGCGAGGGCCGCTCCCAGCGCGGCGACGGGGGCAAGCCGTCCGCCGACGTCCTGCGGGCCGTCGCGTACACGCGAACCCTCGGCGTCGAGAAGGTCGTCCTCATCGGCGCGTCCCGCGGCGGCACCGCCTCCCTCGTCGCGGCGGCCGCCGCCGAGCCGCCGGTGACCGCCGCCGTGAGCCTGTCGGCGCCCGCCACCTACGCGGGCGAGGACGCCGCCGCCGCGGCCGCCCGGATCGCCGTGCCCGTCCTGTACGTCGCGGCCACCGGCGAGACCTCGTTCGCCGCCGACGCGCAGACGATGTACAGCGCGACCACCGACCCGCGCCGCCGCATCGCCCTCGTCCCGGGCCGGCTGCACGGCACGTCGCTGCTCACCGTCACCGCCGACGGCACCGCCGAGGCTACCGCGGCCGTCACCGAGTTCCTGAAGGCCAACGCGGCTCCCTAGTTGTCCCGGGTGGGTGGGATCAGCTGACCCATGCGGCCCGGGACACCGGACCGGCACGCTCACTGGCATGACGAACTCAACCGTGCCGGACCGCTCCGCGGCGGCCGTACAGACATACACCGCGCCCCGCCGGGGCTGGGCGCTCACCGGCGCCATCGGCGGGCTCGCCGGCGCCGTCGGCATCTTCCTCGGCGCGAATCTGACCGCCGACGTCGGCGACGGCATCAAGGACAACGCGCAGCTCGTCGCGGCGATCGTCGCGCACCGCGACCTCGTCTGGGTGTACCAGGTGAGCAGCGTGATCGCCGCCGTGAGCCTGATCGTGTTCGCGGCCGGGCTGCGCCGGCACCTCGCCGTGCAGGAGCCCGCCGGCAGCCTCGTGCCCGGGATCGCGGCCGCCGGGGTGGGGCTCGTCGCCGTGGCCGCGTTCATCGGCGGCGGCATCTGCACCGAGCTGTACTGGGCGCTCGGCGAACCCGACCGCTGGGACCCCGACACGATCGCCGCGCTGGTCGAGGTCTACAACACGATCGGCTGGCTGTGGGCGGGCGCCGGGCTCGCCGCCGCCGCGGTCGCCGTCGGCGGGTTCCGGCACGGCTCGGCCAGCAGGTGGCTGGCGGGTGCCAGCGCCGTCCTCGCGCTGCTCGTGGCCGCGACGCAGGCGTTCCCGGTGCAGTACGCGTCGCTGTTCCCCGGCGCGCTGTGGGTCCTCGTCGCAGGCCTGGGGTTCGGGCTCCGGAAAGCTCGTTAAGGTCGGTAGGCGATGCACCGTGCAGCCTGGGCCACCCTCGCCGTCGCGGGCGCGGCGGTGTGGCTGGCGATGGCCAACGGCGCCCCGCTCGCCGGCGTCAGCCATCTGTTCGCCGTCTCCGCCTGTACGGTCGCCGGCGGCCTCGTCCTGCGGCAGCGGCCGGCCAACCCGTTGGGCCGGCTGCTGCTGCTCGGCGCCGCGTGCTTCGTGTTCCTGGAGGCGTTCGGCCAGTACGCGATCCGCGGCCTGCCGGGCGCGACCGCGGCGGCGTGGCCGCAGACCTGGCTGTGGGCGCCCGCGAACCTCGCCCTGGCCGCGGTGCCCGCGTTCTTCCCCGACGGCCGCCCCGGCCGGTGGATGCGCCGGGCACTGTGGACGGTCACCGCCCTCGCCGCCGCCGCCGCGGTCACCGGCGCGCTGAAGCCGGGGCACAACGACCAGGTCGGGCCCGACGGCCTGCCCAACCCCCTGGGCGTGGCCGGGTTCGGCGGCGTCGCCCCGGTCGTCGAGTCCGTGTTCACCGTGGCGGCGGGCCTGCTGTTCGTCGCCGGCGCGGCCGGGGTCGTCGCCGAGGCCGTCACCGCGACGGGAGCCAGGCGCGCCCAGGCCCGCTGGCTGGCGTACTCGATCGGCCTCGTCGCGCTCGTCGTCGTCGGCCGGCTCGTCGCCGGGCTCACCGACAGCCACCGGGACAAGATCTGGCCGGCCGGGAACGTGTGGTGGGACCTCGCCGGCAGCGTCTCCCTCGCGCTCGTCCCCGCCGGGATCGGCGTCGCCGTGCTGCGGCACCGGCTCTTCGACATCGACCTGCTGATCAGCCGCACCGCCGTGTTCGTCGTGCTGACCGGCGGCGTCAGCTGCGCGTACCTCGTCATCGTCGGCTCCCTGGGCGCCTCGTCCGTGGTGGCCGCGGTCGCCGCCGCCCTGGTCTTCGGCACGGCCCGCACCTGGGTGCAACGCCGGGTGAATCTGCTGGTGTACGGCGAGCGCGACGACCCCTACACGGTGCTCGCCAGGCTCGGTGAACGGCTCGCGCAGACCCAGGACCCCCTGGCCGTCCTGGCGACGAGCACCGCGACGGTCCGGGAGGCGTTGCAGCTGTCGTACATCCGCATCGACGCCGACGGAGGGCGCTCCTACGAGATCGGGACCCGACCGGCGGAGCCCGTCGAGCTGCCGCTCGTCGCCGGCGGCGTCACCGTCGGCACGCTGCTCATCGGCCCGCGGCCCGGCGAGCCGGCGCTCGGCCCCCGCGACCTGCGGCTGCTCACGGACGTGGCCAGGCACATCGGGCCGGCCGTGCAGGCCGGCCGGTTCGCCGCCGACCTGCAGCGCTCCCGCGAACAGCTCGTCCAGGCGCGGGAGGAGGAGCGCCGCCGGCTGCGCCGCGACCTGCACGACGGCCTCGGCCCCACCCTCGCCGGGCTCACGATGCGGGCGGAGACCGCCCTCGCGGTCGGCCCGGACGCGGCGGAGCGCCTCCTGGAGGAGATCGTCCGGGACGCGGAGACCGCCATGGCCGACGTGCGCCGGCTCGTGGAGGGCCTGCGCCCGCCGGCCCTGGACACGCTCGGGCTGCGCGGCGCGCTCGTCGGCCACCTCGCCGGCTGGCCGCCCGGCGGGCCGCGGGCCGGCGTGGACGCCGCCGACGACCTGCCGGCGCTGCCCGCCGCGGTGGAGGTCGCGGCGTACCTGATCGCGGTCGAGGCGCTCAACAACGCCCGCCGCCACGCCGGCGCGACCACGGTCCGGCTAGCGTTGCGGGTGGACGGCGACCGGCTGTGGCTTTCGGTCACCGACGACGGCCGGTTCACGACCAGCGGGGCGGGGGTGGGCATGCATTCGATGCGCGAACGCGCCGACGAGCTCGGCGGCACCCTCGACGTGACGGCCACCGACGACGGCACCACCGTCACCGCCACCCTGCCGATCGGAGGCATCGCGTGAGCGGCCCGGAGCGCAGCGGAGGGAAGGCGTGAGCGAGTCCGTCCGGGTGCTGATCGTCGACGACCACGCGCAGTTCCGGGCGGGGCTGCGGGCGTTGCTCGCCACCACCGGCGAGGTCGAGGTCTGCGGCGAGGCGGCCAGCGGCGAGGAGGCCCTCACCGCGCTCGCCCGCGCGCAGCCGGACGTCGTGCTGCTCGACCTCGCGATGCCCGGCATGGGCGGGATCGCCGCGACCCAGCGCATCCTGGAGGCCAGCCCGCACGTGCGCGTGCTGGTGCTGAGCATGGCCGACGACGACGACTCGGTGTTCGCCGCGCTGCGTGCCGGGGCTCGCGGGTACGTGCTGAAGGGCGCCAGACGGTTGGAGATCATCCGTGCGGTGAAGGTGGTCGCCGACGGCGAGGCGATCTTCGGCCCGGCGATCGCGACCCGGCTGATGGGCTACTTCGCCAACGTCGACCGGGACCCGCCCACCCCGGCCATCCCCGGGCTGACCGCGCGGGAGCACGAGATCCTCGCGTTCGTCGCGCAGCACCTGACGAACCCGCAGATCGCGCAGCGGCTCGGGCTGAGCCAGAAGACGGTCCGCAACCACGTCTCCAACATCTTCGCGAAGCTGCAGGTCGCGGACCGCGCCCAGGCCATCGACCTGGCCCGCGAGGCCGGGCTGGGCTGATCGATTCCCAAGATCCGCGGCCGGTGGCGCCGGTAGGCTCGCTGGTGCCGGCCCCCTCCCTTGGTTTGGACCTCACCCCACCATCACGGAGGTCATCGAAGCCATGCACACCGCAGCATCGACCCCGAACGCCAACTACGGCTACCCGTTCCCCGGCCCGCAGCGGCCGACCGGCCAGGACGTGATGGACAACGTCTTCTTCGTCGGCGCCGGCGACTGGGAACGCATCCGCGCACAGGAACGCTTCGACCACATCGTCATCGGCACCGGGCACTGCGGCCTGGCGTTCGCCGAACAGGTCCTGCAGCGCCGTCCCGAGGCCAGGATCCTGATGCTGGAGCGCGGGACGTTCTTCCTCGCCGAACACTTCCAGAACCTGCCGCTGCCGTACGAGCAGACCCTCGGCGGGCTGTCGGAGACGTTTCCCTGGACGCTCTCGTCGCGGACCGTCAACGGCAAGCACATCCGCTGGCAGCACGGCATGGTGCCGTTCGTCGGCGGCCGGTCCATCATGTGGAGCGCATGGTGCCCGCGGCCGACGGAGGCGGAGATGGCCGGCTGGCCACGGCCGGTCATCGACGTCGCACACGAGTACTTCCGCTCCGCGGAGCGGCTGCTCAACGTCGTGTCCGCCGGCGACATCGACAGCGGCCCGACGGCCCCGCCGCCCGGGCTCCGCCCCGTCTTCGGCGCGCTGCAGCACCGGCTCACCGACCGCCTCGCCGAGGACCTGCACCGGATCCCGGCCGCGACCCGGGTCATGCCCGGCCCCTGGCGGTCGGCGCGCCGCAGCTGCACGGCCTGGACTTCGACAAGTTCGCCACGCCCGGCCCGCTGCTCGGCCTCGTCGACCGGCAGCGCCGGCTCGCCGTCGAGGGGCACGGCAGCCCGCTGCACATCCTCACCGACTGCACCGTGCGGCGGATCGTGTCACAGGACGGCCGGGCGACCGCGCTCGACACCAGCCGCGGCATGATCACGGTCGGCGACGCCGACGTGGTCCTCGCCATGGGCACGCTGCCGCCGACGACGTTGATGCTCAACTCGTTCCCGCAGCTGCGGCACGCCGGAGAGCGGTTCACCGCGCACTTCATCAGCGCCGTCGTCGCCCGGGTGCCGCGCCAGGACTACCCGTTCCACGGCGAGATCGCCGACCTGGAGCTCGGCGCCATCTACCTCGCCGGCCTCGACGAGGGCAGCCACGGCCAGTTCCACGTGCAGCTCACCGTCCTCGCCGACCGCGACCCGCAGGCCAACGCGCAGACCGCGGCCCGCCACATGCCGGACGTCGTCGCGACCGCCACCCCGGAGCAGCTGCGCACGTCGACCGACCACGTGGTCTTCGTGTGCGCGGTCCTCGGCGAGCTCGACGCCGACAACCCCGACAACTGGCTGCACCGCCACCCCGACGGGCCCGACGCCGAGGACCCCACCACCAACGTGCTGCTGCAGGTCGTGCAGAACGACCGGGACGGCGCCACCTGGGACACCATGGACACGGCGACGTTCGCGATGCTGGAGGAGGTCCTGTCCCCGAAGGGCGCCGAGCGGGTCGAGTACTGGCACGTCGACCCCGATGGCCGGCACGGCCGCTGGCTGCCGCACCGCCCGCCGACCGACCAGATCCGGGTCCCAGCCCTGGTCCATGAGGGCTCCACGATGTGGATCGGCGAGCACGACGACGCCCCCGTCGGCCTGGACTACCGCCCGCGCGGCGTCGACAACGTCTACGTCACCGGCGGGTCGCTGTGGCCGCGCGGCGGGTCGTGGAACCCGACGATGACGATGGTCGCGCTCGCCCAGCACCTCGCCGACCTGCGCACCGACGCGGCGAAGAACCGCTCCCGCGACCCTTACGGCTCCCTCGAACAGCGGCACACGCCGTACACCATGTCCTGAACCATCTATCCTGCACCGGTGGACTGGCTCGACTACCTCGGCTGGGCCGGCTCGGCGGTGCTCGTCTGGTCGCTGTCCCAGGCCCGTCTCCTGCGCCTGCGGGTGCTCAACCTGATCGGGTCCGTCGTCCTCGTCGTCTACAACGCCGCGTTGAGTGTCTGGCCGATGGTCGGCCTCAACGCGGCGATGACGGCCATCAACACCTACTACCTGTACAAGATGCTGCGGACCCGCCACGACGAGGCCACCTACACCGTCGTGCAGGTCGGCACCGACGACACGTTCCTCGCCCACGTCCTGCGCGTGCACTGGGCGGACCTGGCGAAGTTCAACCCGTCGTTCCGGTTCGACGACAACCCCGACCGCGCCGCCTTCCTCATCACCCGCGCCGACGAGGTCGTCGGCGTCCTCTTCCTGCGCCCCGCCGACGGCCCCGACGCCGAGGGCGTCGCCCAGATCGAGCTCGACTACGTCACGAAACGCTTCCGCGACCTCAGCCCCGGCGAGTTCGTCTTCCGCAGCAGCGGCCTGCTCACCGCCCGCGGCTTCCACCGCGTCCGCACCCCACCCGGCATGCTCGCCCCGTACTACGGCCGCCTGGGCTTCCACCGCGTCGGCGACCACTACGAACTGGAGCTGCCCGGCACGCCGTCACCGGCTTGAGCCGGACCACGTCGGCGGCGGGCAGCACGTCGCCGCTGCCCGCGTGCCGGAGCCGAACCGCGCCGTCGGCCGCGAGCAGGTACGCGTCGATGGCGGCGGCGAGCGTGGCGGTGACGCCCCACTCCCGACACGGAGGAGCCGCCGGACGGACAGATGTCGTACAGTGGCAGGCACTTCCGATCCCGATCGACGCGATCCGGCGGTGCCGCCGCCGGGCCTCACCGTGCGGCAGGTGGTGCCACATCGACCCGGAGCGCGCGATGCAGCGGCAGCTCATGGCGGCCATGTGCGACGCATACACGAAACGGTCCGACCTGGACCAGATGGTGTACTTCGTCATGGAGAGGAACCTGCCCGCCATCGTCGGCGACCAGGGCCTGCAGGACGTGATCTTCGAGATGATCCGCGCCGCCGCGGCCGAGGGCTGGCTGGACGAGCTGATCGACGCCGTCATCGCCGACCGGCCCGGCAACCGCTTGGTCAAGCAGTTCACGGCCGCGCACAGGCCGGCCGTGCCGGCCATGCCGGCCATGCCGGTGATCCCGGTGCCCGCACCGCCGGCCGCGGTGCCGCACGTCCGCCCGCCCGAACCGGCCCGGCGGACAACGCGCCACCTCGCCACCCGGACAGCCGTCGGCGACGGGCCGCAGCCACCGCAGCGGGAGATCGAGGCCGCCGGGGCAGGACCTGTTGCCGCGACGGACCCACCGATGGTGGTCGTCCACCATGAGCCGTATCTGATGTCTCCGGCACTGGCTGAGGTCGTCAACGCGGCGATCGCCATCGGCCGGCCGCTGCTGCTGCAGGGCGAGCCCGGCGTCGGGAAGACCCGCCTGGCCCACGCCGTCGCGTACGAGTTCGGACTTCCGCTGGAGCAGATCCCCGTCGACTTCGGCACCCGCGGCCGCGACCTGCTCTACGAGTTCGACGCCGTCCGCCGCCTCGCCGACGCCCAGACGGGTCACCTCGCACCTCCGCACGCCTACGTCCAGTTCGGTCCGCTGGGCCGCACGATCGTCCGGGCCATGCACGGCCGCCGGTCCGTGCTCCTCATCGACGAGATCGACCGCTCGGGCCCCGACTTCCCCAGCGAGCTGCTACGCGTCCTCGAGAACCTGCGCTTCGAGATCGCCGAGGCGCCGGGCGAGTCGTACGGGGTGCCGGCCGACCGGCCTGACCTCCGCCCGATCGTGATCATCACGAACAACGAGGAGCGGGCGCTCCCGAGCGGCTTCCTGCGCCGCTGCGTGACCCATATCGTCGAGCCGCCGGACGACCCGGCGACGCTCGACCAGATCCTCGCCCTGCACGGCATTGACGACCCGGACCTGCGATGGCACGCGATCCGCGTGTTCCTCCGCCTGCGGGCGATGAACCTCGAGCGCAAGCCCGGCCTCAGCGAGCTGCTCGACTGGGTCGCCTACCAGCAAACCGTCGGCGTCCGCCCGGCCAACCTGCCGTTGTTGCCGTCGCTCGGCATGCTGGTGAAGCGCCGCGCCGATCAGGTGGCCGCCGCCCGGGCGTTCGACGACGGGTGATCCGCTTGTACGGCCGCCGGCGGGACGACATGTCAATGTGTCGACCGGTTGGGGGGATCTGGCACACGCAGCGTTGTCGTACAGTGACAGTCGCTCCGGCCAGTCGATCGAAGGTGGTGCCGCATCTCCAGTCCGTTGACCGGCCGGCGCGCCCTGCCGCCGGCCCTCGCCGCGTTCTGAGGAGGTGCGGCATCGAACGCCCGCAGGTCCTGCAGTTCGCCGCCGCGATGCGTGACGCGTACACCAGCTGGTCGCAGGTCGAAATGGTGGTGTACTACGCCGGACACGACCTGGCGGCGATCGTCGGTGACGTCGGGCTCGACGCGGTCGTGTTCCGGCTGCTGCGGCAGGCGAAGGCCGAGGGCTGGCTGGACGCGCTCGTCGACGCCGTGATCGAGGATCGGGCGGGCAACGCCCTCGTCAAGCGGTTCGCCGAACAGCACGGCC
The DNA here is from genome assembly GCF_040614215.1 of Dactylosporangium sp. NPDC006015. Classification (NCBI taxonomy): domain Bacteria; kingdom Bacillati; phylum Actinomycetota; class Actinomycetes; order Micromonosporales; family Micromonosporaceae; genus Dactylosporangium; species Dactylosporangium sp. NPDC006015. Next base: position 74,907 of record NZ_JBEXUD010000051.1, on the reverse strand, counting down.
GGTCCGCCGAGGTCGCGTCCAGTCTGGCGGTGCCGCCGAACGTCCGCGTCCTGGACTCCACCTACTTCGACCTGGAGGCGATCAGGAAGACGGTCGTGCACCGGGTCGTCCGCCAGCCGCCGGGACTGCACGCCATCAGCCTGGCCTCGCGCGAGGACATCCTGGTCAGCAAGTTCAGCACCTGGCTGCAGCACCTTCTCGGCGAGGCCGAACACGTCGGCACATTGACGCTGCAGCCCGAGTTCGCGCAGCCGGATCTGCGGGTCAAGCAGGTCCTGCAGCAACTGCCGGACCCGGACGACGGCGGCCGGATCTGGTCGGTCCGCGTCGATCACGCGCCGCTGGCCGTGGTCCGCGACTTCTGGCAGGGGGTCCGCGACAACTGCCCCCAGCTCGACCAGTGGTTCGTGCTGATCCTCACCGGCGCACCCGGACCCCTGTGCCTCGACGGCGTCATCGACCTGGCCGAGCCGGTGTTCGGCAACGAGGACGTCTCGGCGTGGGTCTCCGACGCCCTGATGGAGATGCGATGGGACCGCCAGCTCCTCGCGCCGTGGAGCCGCTACGTCGAACAGGAGGCGACCGTCGCGGGGGTCCTCGACGTCCTGCTCACCTACGGCGCGCTCGACAAGAGCATCGGCGCGCTGCGCAAGGATCCGCACCCGCAACGATTCCGGCACTGGCTGGAGAAGGTGAGCTGACGTTGTACGTCCACACCGTCGACACCTCGATGCGCCTCAGGGCCGACCGGCCGGCACCGGAGGTGCAGGACATCGAGGACGTCGAGGTCCACCCGATCGCCGAACAGGATCCGCCGGTGCGGCAGATGCGTCCGGAGCCGTATCTGCTGACACCTCAGCTCTGCGAGGCGGTCAACGTCGCGATCACCCTCGGCCGGCCGCTGCTGCTGCAGGGCGACCCGGGCGTCGGCAAGACCCGGCTGGCGCACGCCGTCGCGTACCGGCTCGGGCTGCCGCTGGAGCAGGCGCACATCAAGTCGACCAGTCGCGGCCGGGACCTGCTGTACATCTTCGACGCCGTCCGTCGGCTCTCCGACGCACAGCTCGGCGGCGTCGGTGGCGCGCCCTTGCCGGACCAGGCGGCCTACGTGCGCTTCGGCGCCCTCGGCCGGGCCATCGTGCGGGCCTCCTACGGCCGCCGCTGCGTGCTGCTCATCGACGAGATCGACAAGGCCGACCTCGACTTCCCCAACGACCTGCTCCGCGAGCTCGACGAGCTGCGTTTCGACATCGACGAGGTCCCCGGCGCCCGGCACCTGGTCCCACCGGACCGCGCGGACCTGCGCCCGATCATCATCGTCACGAACAACGAGGAGAAGCAGCTGCCGGGCGCCTTCCTGCGCCGCTGCGTCTTCCACTTCGTGGAGTTCCCCGACGACAGCCTCGACGCGATCCTGCAGATGCACGGCATCCGCAGCCAAAGCCTGCGGCACAACGCGATCGAGGTGGTACGCCGCCTGCGGGGCATGGGCCTCAACCGCGCGCCCGGCCTCAGCGAGCTGCTCGACTGGGCCGACTGCCTGCAGGCCGACGGCGCCGACCCCGCCAGGCTGCACACGCTGCCCAACGGCGGCGCGCTGATCAAACAGCGCGACGACCAGCTCAAGGCCAGGGAACGGCTCAGCGCACCGTGACCGCCCCGATGCCGTCGTTCGTCCGGGATCTCGTCACCCGGCTGCGCCGGCGTGGCCTGCCGCTCGGCGTCGACGACTGCGCCGCCCTGCGGACCGCCCTCGCCGCCGGGCACGGCCTCGACTCCCCCGCGAAGCTGCGGGCCCTGTGCGTCACGCTCTGGGCCAAGTCACCCCGCGACGCGGAGCTGATCAACGCCACGATGCATCTGGTACGGCTGCCGGACTGGCCCACCGCCGACACCCCTTCCCCGTCCAAGCCGGCCGACGTCGCCCTCGGTGAGCGGGCCGCACAGACCGCACCGGGCATCGATGCTCCCACCGCGGCACCCGCTCCCGAGCAGGTCGAGGAGGAGCTGACCGTCGTGGTACCGCCGCGCCACGCCGGCCCGGCCGAGCCGCCCCACTCGGGCATGACGTCGCCGTTCCTCGTCGTCCGGCCGCATTACCCGGTCGCCGAGCGGGACGTCGCGCAGATCTGGCGGCGGCTGCGGCGCCCCGTCCGCCGCGGACCGCTGACCGAGGTCGACGTCGACGCGACCGTCGACCGCTTCGCCCGCACCGGCCTCGCCGAAGGCCCGGTCCTGGTGCCCCGCCGGGTCAACGCGGCCCGGCTGCTGCTGCTCGTCGACCGCGACGGCTCCATGGCGCCCTACCACGGGTTCGTCGACCACGTCGTCGGCTCCGTCGTGCGCGCCGGGCGCCTCGACGACATCACCGTCGCCTACTTCCGCAACACCCCCGGCCGCAGCCGCGACCGCAGTGCCTTGGCGTCGCTGCCGGGCACGCTCGCCGCGGACCTCGACCCGATCCTCGACCGCGTCCCGCCGCTGAACACCGGCCGGGTGTACCGCGACCCCGAGATGCTCACCTCATGGCCCGTCGCCGACCTGCTCTCCGGCGTCACGCCCGCCACGGTGGTCGCCGCGATCAGCGACGCCGGGGCGCTGCGCGGCGCGTTCGTCACGACCCGGCTGTTCGACACCGTGGCCTTCGCCCTGTCGGTGCTGCGTCGCGGTGCCCGCCTCGCCTGGCTCAACCCCGTCGCCTCCGACCGCTGGCCCGGCACGACCGCCGGCCAGATCGCCCGGCACGTGCCGATGTACCCGCTGACCCGCGCCGGCATGTACAGCGCCGTCGATGCGCTACGCGGCCACCCCGTCCCGCTGGAGCGCCCGCTGTGACCGTCTTCGACCGGGTGTCGACGGCGGCCGCCAGGCTCGCCGAGGCCCGCGCGGCCCTCCCGCCGGGAGCCATCGAGCTGGCCTGCCACGCCGCCGTCCCCGTCGCCGTCGACCCGACCCTGCTCAACCTGCTGCGGATCAACTTCTTCGTCGACCCGCCGCACGACCTGCCGTGGTCGGTGGAGGCCGCGCTGCTGACGTCGCCGCTGTTCAAGGAGCTCGGCGGCGACCTGTACGAGATCGACGACGACCTGCGTCGCCACCTGCTCATCAGCCTGCGCACCACCTACGGCCCGGACCGCGCCGTGCAGGTGGCGCTGCTGCTCGAACGGTACTGCGACCGCCCCGGCGTCTGGGGCGCCCACCCGTTCCTGGAGCAGGCGCAGCGGCTCACCGCCATCGGCATCATCGACCCGCCGGCAGCGCTGCGGTGGCTGGACGACGCCGCCGCCGACTCCCGCACCGAGGCCGGCCTGTCGAAGGACTGGTTCGTCGCGATGCGGGGCCGCCTCGACCGCCAGCCGGACCCGGCCCTGCGCCTCGACACGGAGATGGACGAGGCGATCGCCCTCCTGCCGTCCAATGCGGCGGTCCAGCGCCTGGCCGAACTGGGCCAACTCCCCGGCGCCGACCTCGACGCCATCCGCAACGCACTCGGTTTCGTGCGCTCGGACGCGGCGGCGTCGGCCCTGGCGCTGCTGGACCGCCTGGCTGGCCCTGAGTCCTCGGACGCGGATCTGGAGGACGCACCGGTCCCGCTGACCGACCTCCTCGGCGCGTTCCCGATGTGGGACGAACACCTGGACGGCCGCCTCGTCCCAGTCCCGTTCGGCGTCGACGACGCCGGCAGGCCAGTCACGCTCGACCTGGAGCGGCACGGCCCGCACGGGTGGATCATCGCTCCCGCCTACACCGGCCGACGCCAGCTGCTGCGCACGATCGTCCTCGCGCTCGCCGCGGCCCACCCGCCGCACGAGCTGGAGCTGCTCCTCGTCGGCGCGTCCGGCGCACGGACGTTCGCCGGCCTGAAGGACCTGCCACACACCGTCGGCGTCATCCCCGGCCCGCTCACCCCGATCAGCGCCGGACGGCTCGCCGACGACATCGGCCGCGAACTGGACCGCCGCCTGCACATGCCCGCGAACCGGCCGAAGCTGGTCATCGTCATCGATAAATACCTGAACCTCCCACCACACCCGGACAGTCTTGTCGGCCGGCTCTTCAACGCCGACGACGCCGGTCTCCACGTCCTGCTGACGGACGGATCCCACGACTTCCGGTCGCCCGGGTTGCCGGAGCATCTGGGGTTCGAGATGCGACTCGAACCGAACGCGCTGCCCGGATTCGGCACCTTCACGACTCGCTCCAGCGAGCCGCAACAGTTCCGGGGCGCCGTGACGTTCCTGCCGCTCGCCCCTCCGAGGCGCGACACCGTCGCCGAATGGCTGGTCGCACGGATGTCCGCACTCGCCGGCCCGAGACCCTGGATCGCCGCGCCGGCCCCGTCCGCGCAGCCGGCGCTGCTGGACCTGCTCGGCCCCCGCCGCGTCGTCGAGGGCCGCGGCCTCACCGCCGGCTCCCAGGCCCTCTGGGGCAAGGCCGCCGGCATCGCCGGCAGCGTGGCCCGCAAGGACGGCACCGGCTACGAGCCGCTGGAGCTCGACCTCACGACCGGCAACGTGGCGATCGTCGGCATGCCGTACACCGGGCGCGTCGACGTCCTGGTCTCGCTGGTGCTGTCCCTCGCTCTGACGAACACCCCGGACGAGGTGCAGGTCCTCCTCCTCGACCACGGCGGCGGCCTGGCCCCGCTCTTCGCACTGCCGCACGTCGGGCTCGCCGTCGACGACGAGGACGACCCGCAAGCCCGAAGCGAAGCGCTGCGTGCCGCGTTGTGGTTCATCGAACGGCACCGCAGCACGCGCCGGCTCTTCCTGGTGATGAACCGGTGGGGCCCGCCCGCCCTGGCTGAGCTGCTCACGCTGGCGGCTGCCTCGCACCACCCGTCACAGGGCTTCCACATCCTGGCGTCGGCCGAGTCGTGGGACGTCGGCGGCATCGAGTCGTTCACCACGAGGATGGAGACGAAGCTCGCGGACCCGTCGACCTCCCGCATCGACGCCGACCGCGCCGCGGAGCTGCACGCCGAACGACTCGACTACGGCCTCGCCCCGGACGGCGAACCCTTCGTCATCGGTCTCATCGGCGAGCACCGCGCGGACAACCGCGACAATGCCGCCGCGCTCGCCGCCGACATCGCCATCCAGTGGACCGCCTCGGCGGCCGGCGGTCAGCGGTGGCTGGGCAGCGGACGGTTCGCGTTGGTGGTCGGCAACCTCAGGTCCGGCAGCCAGTGGTCCCCCGACACCTTCGCCATGCGGGAGAACCTCACCGGGATGGCGGAGGTGCTCGGCGACCCGTCGATCGGCGGGTTCGCCGTGACCAACACCGTCGACGCCAACCCGCGACGGATCCGTCGGGCGATCGACGAGTTCCTGTCCGATCGCACGTACACCGATCAGGTAGTGCTCTACCTGGCCGGCGACCTGCTGCGTGACCTCGACGGGCCGGACGCGGTCGCCGGGGTCGGCGTCCAGTGGCTGCGCACCCGGCTTGACGCGTGCCGGGCCCGGCGCCAGCTGGCGATCCTCGACGTCTGCACCACCGACGAAAGCGACGGCATGCGCCTCGCCGACCTGCTGAGCGTCGGCGGTGACGTCACCGGGACGTGGATGGTCGGTTCCTATCCGCCCGGCGGGCTCCCGAGGTTCACCAGCGCGCTGATCAGCGGGCTCCGCGACGGCTCGGCGGACAACGACGGCGACGGCGTCATCACCGCTGGCGAGGCGTTCCAGTCAGCGGTCACCCACGGCGTGACCGCTGACTCATGGACACCGCGGCTGCGGAGGAACGGCGTCGGGCACGAGTTCGTCATCGCCGCTGCTGTATGAGGAGCGAGGCGCCCCGGCGTGGTCTCCCGAACAGGACCACGCCGGGGCGGTTCCCCCGCCCCTGGGGGCTCAGCCGAACGCGCGCAGCTCGTAGATCCGGGTTGCGGTGTCCGTCGTCTGGGTGGGTGTGGTGATGTTGAGGCGGACGTAGCGGGCCGAGAGCGCCACCGGGTGGGTGGTGTTCGCGGCGGTGTTGTTCGTGACCGTCACCGGGGTGCTCCAGGTGGTGCCGTCGTTGGAGACCTGGATGGTGAAGGCCTTCGTGTTGTAGTCGGCGGGCTCGCCGCCGGCCTGGGCGTGGGCGACCTCGAAGCGGGTCAGGGCGCGGACCGAGCCGAGGTCGACCTGCAGCCAGGCGCCCGCGACGCCGGAGCAGAACTTGTCGGTGTTGCCGCCGGAGACGCTGCCGTTGACGGCCTTCTCGGGGCCTTCGGTGGCGGCGCACGCGGTGGAGCCCGTGGCCGGCCGGTTCAGGGCCAGGTTCACCGGGACGGTCGCCGAGCCGTACGCCTCCAGCTCGTAGATGCGCGTCGCCCCGTCGGTGGTCTGTGTCGGGGTGGTGACGTTGAGCCGGACGTACCGGGCGGACGTCGACGCGAACTGGTGGATGGTGACCGGGTCGGCGTTGTTGGTGACGGTGACGGGGGTCGACCAGGTGCTGCCGTCGGTGGACAGCTGCAGGTTGAACGCCTTGGTGTTCAGGTTGGCCGTTTCCGCGCCGGCGCCGGCGTGTTTGACCACGATCTTGTTCAGCGACGCGGCGGACCCGAGGTCGACCTGCAGGTAGGCGCCGGCGACCGTGGAGCAGAACTTGTCGGTGTTGCCGCCGGTCACGCTGCTGTTGACGGCCTTCGACGGGGACTCGTCAGCGGCGCACGCGGTGGAGCCGGTGGCGGGCTTGCCGGCGGCCAGGTTCACCGCGGGGGCGGGGAGGGCGGTGTGGTTCGACGACGGCGGGGTGTCGCCGGCGCCGGTGCCCCACGAGCCCGGCGTGCCCGTCACCGTGTAGGCGAGGTTGCCGCCGTGCGCGATGTCCGCCTGCGACAGCCAGGTGCGGCTGAAGCCGGTGCCGTTCAGGGTGGCGGTGCCGATGTAGCGGTTGCTGTCGCTGACCGACGGGGCGGTGATGTTCAGGACCCCGCCCTGCTGGCTGCCGTACGAGCCGATCGTCACCTTCGCCGACGGGAACTGCGGCGTGCTCACCCCGTAGAAGTTGGCGCCGTTCATCAGCGGGTACAGGCCCAGCGACGAGAACACGTACCACGCCGACATCGTGCCGAGGTCGTCGTTGCCGGTGACGCCGTTGGGGCCGTTGGTGAAGAGGGTGTAGGCGGCCCGCAGCACCGTGGAGGTCTTGTACGGCTGCCCGGTCCACAGGTACGTGTACGGCGCGAGCAGGTCGGGCTCGTTGTTCGGGTTGTACGTGGTGAAGCTGTAGTAGTCGTAGGCGCCGTTGACCCAGGTGTTGTGCGCGGTCCCCGACGGGTCGGTCAGCAGGTTGTTGTAGGCGAAGAAGCTGTCGAGCCGGTTGTTCGCCGCGGTCTTGCCGCCCAGCAGGGAGACCAGGCCGTCGGGGTCCTGCGGGACGAGCCACTGGTACTGGTAGGCGCCCGCCTCGTGGAAGGTGTGCGAGCCGTCGGTCGGCGAGTACGGGGAGCCCCACACGCCGTTGGCGTTGCGCGGGCGGAAGAAGCCGATCGACGGGTCGAACAGGTTGCGGTAGTTCTGCCCGCGCGCCTCGAACATGGTGGCGTCGGCGGTGTTGCCGAGGCCGCGCGCCATGATGGCGAGGGAGGAGTCGGCGGCCGCGTACTCCAGGGTGGCGGAGCTCGGGAACTTGCAGTCGTGGTCCATCGGCAGCACCGGGCCGCACGTGACGCCGGTCGGGATGTAGCCCAGCGACGCGTAGTACGGGTTGCCGTTGCGGCCGTTGATGTTGGTGGGTACGCCGAGCGCGTTCTTGCGCAGCGCCGCGTACACCTGTGACTCGTAGCCGCCGAGCAGGCCGCGCGCCCACAGGTCGACGAGGAACGGGGTGACCGGGTCGCCGGTCATCGTGTTGGTCTCGGTGTTGGCGAGGGACCACTTCGGCAGCCAGCCGAGCTCGCGGTCCACGGCGAGCAGCGACAGCCCGTAGTCCCGGGCGACCTGCGGCTCGAGCAGCGCGACGAGCTGGTTCTGCGCGCGGTACGTATCCCAGAGCGAGAACGTCTGGTAGGGCGTGTACCCGGACGCGGTCCGCACCACGTTGTCGAAGCCGCGGTAGGAGCCGTCGACGTCGCCGGACAGGTTGGGGTGCAGCAGCGAGTGGTACAGCGACGTGTAGAACGCCACCTGCCGGTCGGTCGTGCCGCCGTCGACCTCGGCCTTGTGCAGCTTCGCGTTCCACGTGTCGCGCGCGGCGTTGCGGATGGTGTCGAAGTTGAAGCCGGCGGCGCTGGTCTCGGCGCTGAGGTTGGCCTGGGCTCCGGCGATCCCGGTGTACGAGAGGCCGACCTTCGCCGTCACGACCCGATCGGACGAGGTGTCGAAGCGGACCCAGCCGCCCTTCGCGCCGCTGCCGGACGAGGCGCGGCTGCCGCCGGTGAACGTGGTGCCGGACCAGGTGCCGAAGGAGGCGAACGGCCGGCTGAACCTGGCCGAGAAGTACACGGTGTGCGCGGGCGCCGAGGCGCAGAACCCGGCGGTCGTCACGGACCCTTCGACGGTGTCGCTGCCGACGATCGAGATCGACGACGACTGCGCGCCGGTGCCGCTGCCCCGCGCCTGCGCGGTGTTGAACAGCACGTTGGCCTGGGTGCTCGACGGGAAGGTGTACCGCTGCCAGCCGCTGCGCAGCGTCGCCGTCAGCTCGGTGGTGACGCCGTTGGGGGTGGCGAGCCGGTAGTAGCCGGCGGTCGCCTGCTCCTGGGCGTGGTTGAGCGTCTGGCCGTAGGTGTTGGGGTCGGCGGAGTTGACCGCGCCGATCGTCGGCATGAGCGGCACCTCACCCATCACGGGGCAGCCGACGCCGGACAGGTGGGTGTTGGAGAAGCCCCACACCTTGCCGTGGTCGTAGTTGTACCCCGTGCCGTGGCCGGTGTCCGGGCTGACCTGCACCATGCCGAACGGCAGCGCCGCACCCGGGAAGGTGTTGCCCTCCTTCTGGGTGCCGATCATCGGGTTGACCAGCGTGGTCAGGTCCGCCGGCACGGCCGCCTGAGCCGGCGGCGCGGGCAGGCCGGCGACGGCCGTGGTGACCGCCGCGGTGACCGCCACCAGCAGTGCGCTGAACCGCAGTCTTCTCACAAACGCTCCGTTCGGATGCCACGGCACAGCCGCGGTGAGTGTCCCTGTGACCGCGGCGCGCCGATCGCCGAGGGAAGGAAGCTGGCGGGCTTCCTGCTGGAGAGGTTGGTCGCTGCCCCGAGTTCTGTCAATACTTGACATTTGCTACGGCCGTCGATCCGGGCCATCCACGGACACGAAAACGCCCGCCGCGCCGGAAGGCGGGCGGGCGTCGTGCGGTGCGAGTCAGATCATGCCGATGACCGCTCGCAGGACGATGATCGACAGGAAGACGACGATGAACGCGAGGTCGATCCCGACCCCGCCGAGGCGCAGCGGCGGCAGCACGCGCCGGACCGGCGCCAGGATCGGCTCGGTGACCGCGAACACGCCCGCGGACACCCGCGAGCGGATCGAGCCTTGGGCCGACGGACCGGCCAGGACCACACTCCAGTCGAGGATGGCGCGCGCTATCAGCAACAGCTGCACCACCAGCAGCACCAGACTCACGATGCCGAGAACGAGACCCATCGGATGCCTCCAGTGACCGGGCGGGACGTTCCTCCAACTGTGCGTCACGAATCTGTGGATCCGCTGAGCGCCGGCTGAGATTTGGTTCATGATCCCGGTCACCCGGCCGATGCCGACCTGTGTGAGAGGTGTGGCGGTCTGGCGTCCGACCGGTCTCCTGATCGGCGCGGTCGTCGTGCTGGTCGTCGCGGAGGCGTGGTTCCTGGTGGGGCTCGCCCGGACGACGCCGGCGCTGGTGAGCTGGCTCGCGGTCCCCCTGGCGGTCGGGTGCGCGGTGCGGGCCTGCTGGACGACGAGCGCGGCGGAGGGGATGGCGCCCGGCGCGCGCCGCTTCTGGCGGCACGTGGGGCTCGGCATGGTCTTCATCGGCCTCGGCGGCGCCAGCAACGGCGTCGACATGCTCCTGCGCCTGGTCGCGCCCCAGCACGTGAGTGGCCTCACCGCGGCGGTGTACCTGATGGGCCTGGTGGTGATGCTGTGGGGCCTGTTGCGGATCCCGGGCGCCCACCGCAGCCGGGGCGAGTGGCTGCGCTTCGGCCTCGACACCGCGACCGTCCTCGTCACGGTGATCACCTTCGCCTGGCACTTCATCTTCCGGCACTGGGAGACGTGGTCCGGCGGCAACACCAGCGGCACGTGGGCCGTCATCGCGATCGTCGCGACCGGGTCGGTGTGCGTGTTCGCGTTCATCAAGGTGGCGTTCACCGGCACCGGCCCGCTCGACCGCAAGGCCCTCTACCTGCTCGCCCTCGCCGGCGGTGGCGGCGCGACCGGCGGCGCGCTGACGCCGCTGCTGACCGACCGCCCGCACCTCAACGGCACGCCGGTCGTGCTGCCCCTGACCTGCTTCATCCTGTGCCTGGCCGCGGACCGGCAGCGGCGGGCGGCCGGGGTCGAGCCGGCGACGGCGGTGCGGCGGGAGCGCCGGCCGCTGGTGCCCTACCTGGCGGTCTTCGCCACCGGGGTGCTGCTGCTCGCCGACGCGGCCGCCGGCGGCGACGACGTGCTCGGGGTCGCCCTGGGCACCGTCGTGCTGGTCCTGCTCGTCGCGGCCCGGCAGGCGGCGGCGCTGCGCGACAACGCCGTCCTCGTCGACACGCTCGACAGCCGGCTGCGGGAGCTGGAGGAGTACCAGCAGACCCTCGCCTGGCAGGCGACCCACGACGCACTCACCGGGCTGGCGAACCGTCGGCTGCTCATGCAGTACACGGGCGAGATCCTCGATGCGGGTCAGGACGCGGTCGCGGTCGCGCTGGTCGACGTGGACGACTTCAAGGGCATCAACGACGACCTGGGGCACGCCGTCGGCGACGCGCTGCTGACCGCGGTCGCGGCGCGGCTGGAGTGCCTGCAACCGGACGGCGGCCTGGTCGCCCGGCTCGGCGGCGACGAGTACGCGCTGGTCTTCCCCACCACCGGCGAGCAGCACGCGCTGCACGTCCTGGACACCGTGGCGGCCGAGCTGCGCCGCCCACTCGACGCCGCCGGCCACGCCCTCGTCGTCGAGGCGAGCATCGGCCTGGCCCTGCACGCCGGCGACGCGACCGCGGAGGAGCTGCTGCGGCGCGCGGACGTCGCCATGTACGAGGCGAAGGCGCAGGGCAAGGGGCGGCGCGTCACGTATGCGCCGTGCCTGGACCAGCACAGCGCCGAGCAGGCCCGCACCGCCGCCGACCTGCGGGTCGCGCTGGACACCGGGCAGCTGCGCCTGCACTACCAGCCGATCGTGCGGCTGTCGGACGCCCGTACCGTCGCCGTGGAGGCGCTCGTGCGGTGGCAGCACCCGGAGCGCGGCATGGTGCGCCCCGACCTGTTCATCCCCGCCGCGGAGCGCACCGGCCTCATCGTCCCCGTCGGCCAGTGGGTCCTCACCGAGGCGTGCCGGCAGGCCGCCAGGTGGCGTGACGAGCTCGGCCCCGACGGGCTGGAGTACGTGTCGGTGAACGTGTCACCGCGGCAGCTGCGCGAGGCCGGCTTCGCCGCGCAGGTCCAGGCGACCCTGCACAGCGTCGGCCTGCACCCCCGCCACCTCACCGTCGAGGTCACCGAGACGGCCGTGTTCGACGGCGGGTCCGGCCTGGAGGAGCTGCACCAGCTCAAGCGCCTCGGCGTCAACGTCGCCCTCGACGACTTCGGCACCGGCCACTCGTCCCTCGGCCTGCTGCGCACCTGCCCCGTCGACCTGCTGAAGGTCGACAAGTCGTTCGTCGACAACATCACCGACCGGGGCGACCGTTCGGTGATCGCGGAGGCCCTCATCGGCATCAGCGACGGCCTGCGCCTGCGCGCCGTCGCCGAGGGCGTCGAGACCGAGGCCCAGGCGGGGGTGCTGCGCCGGCTCGGCTACCGCTACGCGCAGGGCTACCACTTCGGCCGCCCCATGCCGGCCGCGGACCTCGCCGCCCACGTGCGGGCCGCCCACCCCGCCACGGTCGGCTGACCGCCCCGGCGGCGTCACCCGTCGACCGGGAGCGGGGCGTCGCAGACGGCGCAGGCGAAGTCGCCGTCGTGCACGATGTTGCGCTGGCCGCAGCTCGTACAGCGGCGGAAGAGCACCGCGTCGGTGAACCCGCCCGGGTGGGGCGTGCCGGCCGCGTCGAGGGCGGCCGCGACGGCCGGCCAGCATTCCGGGTCGGGGCAGTAGCCGGTGGACTGGTTGCTCACCCGGTCGACGCGCCAGCCCGCCGCGGACCCCGGCTCCCCCGTGGCGAATCCCATCATGTCGCCGGGACGGAGCCGGTCCGCGGCCACGGGCAGCAGGTCGTCCCACAGCTCGGCGGGCCACGCCGCGGCGATCTCCTCCAGCTCGTCGACCCGGTCCGCCCCGCGCCGGACGTACTCCCGGAGCCCGTCGATCGCGACCTGGTCGCCGCCGCGGCCGAGCTGCACCAGCACCTGCGTCGCGTTGCCGACTGCGTTGTCGTCGTCCTCGCCCCGCAGCACGTCGACGATCCGCCCGGCGTCGATCCCCAGGTCGCGGACGAGCCGCGCCAGGTACAGGGCCCTGTCGTCGAAGATCCACCAGAACCGGTGGTCGCGCCGGACGCACGCCATGACGTCCTCGGGGTCCCGCACCAGCGCGGCGCCCCGGCCGAGGCCGCGCTGCAGCGTCCCGGCGACCGTGGACGGGCTGTCGTAGTACCACTCGCTGCTCAAGCACCACATGCTCCGCCCGCCGCGCCCGGGCCGCGAGCGAATTGCCGCCTGCCGCTCAGTAGGTGCGGTGGTGGCACCAGGAGCGGGCGGCGCGGGTGTTGAGCAGGATCAGGAACAGGGCCGGGAAGGCGGCGCTGACGATCGTCGACACGGTGAGCAGCGACGTGGAGTAGGCCTGCCACGCGACCGAGGCGAGGCTCAGGACGTTGAGCACGGTGAGCAGGATCCGGGCCCAGTTGCGGCCGCGCTGGACCTTGCGGCCGAGGATGATGGCGATCAGGCCGACCCCGGCGAAGACGGCGACGACGACCGCGACGGCGGACGTGACGGACGCGTCGTAGGTGCCGAGGCGACCGCCGAGCTGCTTGGTCATCTCCGAGGCGGCCAGGGCGAAGAGCGCGGCGATCCCCAGCATGAGGAGGCCGCCGAGGTACTGGAAGATCGCGACGACGTGCAGCGAGGCGGGTGCGGTGGTGCGCATCGCGTACGCCTGCTGCGGCGGGTATGCGTAAGCCATACCGAGGAGCATGGCCCGGCGCCGCCGCGGGCGACTCGCACGTTCATGCCACTTCAGTCCGGTGGGCCCCGGCGGACGTACGGCAGGGCGGCCCCGTCGTCGGTGCGGACCACCCGGCGGTCGCCGAGCGGCTTGGACAGCGTCAGCGAGTCCCAGGCCGTCTGGCCGTCGGAGCCGAGGCCGGCGCAGGCCCCGCCGGCGCGTGGCGTCCTGCTGACGACGTCGCCGACGCGGACCTCGGTCGACGTCTCCGCGGCGGCGATGGTGAACTGGCCGGAGCACCAGCCCTCGTGCGGCCAGTCGAAGCGGATCATGATGGTGTTGGGGTCGCCGCCCTGGCCGAGGTCCGAGTACGCGGTCGGCCGGTGCCGCGTCTCTGCCGGCCCGGCGGAGCCGCCGTAGAAGAGCGCGGTCACGACCAGGCCCGCGAAGGCCAGCAGGACGATCCACCAGTGCCGCACGCGCCGATGGTACGGTCGCGGCGCGCTACGTGAGGGCCCGCAGCGCGGCGGCGATCTGGGCGACGGCGACCGCGGCGTCCTTCGTCAGCGCCAGCTTCCTCGGGAAGTTGTGGAAGGTTCCCTGGTACCGGGTGGCGATGACCGGCACGCCCGCGGACGCGAGGAAGGCGGCGTACCGCTCGGCCTCGTCGCGCAGGATGTCGAGCTCGGCGGTGACGACGACCGCCGGCGGCAGGCCGGCCGGGTCGGCGAGGAACGGGTCGAGGTCCGGCTGGTGCCGGTCCACGCCCGGCGGGCAGAACAGGTCCCAGAACTCGGCCATCTCCTGCGGCCACAGCCCGTCGTTGCCGAGGTCCGGGTAGTCCATGGCGGGGCTCAGCGCGGGGCAGATCAGCACCTGCGCCAGCAGCCCCCGGCCGGCGTCGCGTTCCCGCCGGGCGGTGACCGCCGCGAGCAGCCCGCCGGCGGAGTCACCGGCGACCGCGACGGCCGTGGGGTCCAGTCCGTGCTGGCGCCCGTACACCCGCAGCCACCCGCAGACGGTGTCGATGTCCTCGAACGCGGCCGGGAACGGCGACTCGGGCGCCCGCCGGTAGTCCACGGCGAGCACCGCCCAGCCGGTCTCGGCGGCGAGGAGCCGGCACAGCCCGTCGTGCGTGGTGAGGTCGCCGAGGACCCAGCCGCCGCCGTGCGCGTAGACGATCACCGGCGGCTCCGCCGCGTCACCGTCCTGATAGAGCCGGACGGGCACCCCGTCCGCGTCGAGGTCCCGCACGGTCCGGACGGCCCGGCCGGGCCCGACCTGCTCGCCGACCGCGTCGACCATCACCTGCCGCTGCGCCACATGATCCACGGCAGCAGTATGCCGCAGCGCCGCGCATCCTGAGCCTGTGCGCCCAGCGGTCGTGCAGCTCGAAGCCCCGCGGCCTGCCGGCGATCCCGGGCCGATGTCGCCGGAACGGGTGGATGCGTTACTGTGCCGCGCCATGACGCGTGCGCGGTCCCGGCTGGGCATCGACTTCGGCACGTCCACGACGATCGCGGTGCTGCAACGGGCCGACGGGCGCGTCCAGCAGCTGCTCTTCGACGGCTCGCCGCTGCTGTCCTCCGCCGTGCTGCTCGGGCCCGACGGGCGCCTGCACACCGGGCGCGACGCGGCGCACCTGTCGCACAGCTTCCCGGAGCGGCTCGAACCCAACCCGAAGCGCCGCATCACGGACACCGCCGTCCTGCTCGGCGACGCGGAGGTCGGCGTCCGGGACCTGGTCGCCGCGGTCCTGCGGCGGGTCGCGGCCGAGGCGGCCAGGGTCGCCGGCCCCCAGGTCGTACAACAGGGTGACGTCACGCTCACCCACCCCGCCGACTGGGGCGCGGGCCGCCGGGCGCTGCTCACCGACGCGGCGCTGCTCGCCGGGTTCGACCCCGGCGGGGTGCGGCTGGTGCCCGAGCCCGTGGCCGCCGCGACCTTCCTCGCGGAGGCGCAGGAGGTGCCAGTGGGTGCCGTCGTCATGGTGTACGACCTGGGCGCCGGCACCTGTGACGCCACGCTGCTGCGCCGCCGGGCGGACGGGTTCGAGCCCTTCGCGTCCGCGGGCCTCAACGACCTCGGCGGCCTCGACGTGGACGCGGCGGTCGTCGGCTTCCTGCAGGCGACGTACGGCACCCTCTGGACCGACGCGGCGACCCGGCGCCGGCTGTGGGACCAGGTGCGGGCCGCGAAGGAGATGCTGTCGCGCGCCAGCGGCACCGTGATCATGGTGCCGGCGCTCGGGCGGGAGGTGCCGCTCGGGCGGGAGCAGCTGGAAGGCCTGATGCGGCCGGTGCTGCGGCCGAGCGTGGCGATGGTGCAGTCGCTGCTCGCCGAGGACGGGCTGCGGCCTGCCGAGCTCGCCGGGCTGTTCCTCGTCGGCGGCTCCAGCCGGATTCCCCTGGTGGCGACGATGCTGCACGAGGCGCTCGGGATCGCGCCGGTCGTCGCCGAGCAGCCCGAGCTGGTGGTGGCCGAGGGCGCGCTGACCGTCTCACGACCGGCCCCTGCCACGACGGACACGACCGCCGGCTCCCCCACCGCCCCGCCGCATCCCGGCGCCCCACCGGCCGGCTCCACGCCGCACCCCGGCGCCACGCAGAGCACCGGCGCAGCGCGGGATGCCGGCGCCGCGCGGGATGCCGGCGCCGCGCCTGTCGAGACGGTGGCCGCCGCGCGGTCCGGGGCACGCGGGCGGGGGTCGCGGAAGCGGCTGCTCGCCGGGATCGCCGCGGCCGTCGTCGTCCTCGCCGGTGCCGCCGTCCTCCTGGCCAACCTGCCGGACGACTCCGCCGGAGCGTCCGACGGCACCTCGCCGACCGCCGTCGCCGCCCGCTACGACCTGAGGAAGGTCCCCGACGATCTGTGCGCCAGCATCGACCTGGCGCCGTTCGCCGGCCTGTACGAGAAGGCGGACTCCCCACCGGCGTCCCGGCTCGACGTCGGCGCGGCCGGCGGCAACGCGTCGTGCATCGCGGTCCGGCTGCACGACAACGGGGTCGGGCGCGCCTCCTTCGCCGCCGAGCTCCGGATCACCCCCGAAGAGGCGACCGCCGCGTACGACTACAAGCAGCGCATCGCCGGCGACGCCGCCCTCAACCTGCAGCCCGTCCAGCTGACGGGTCTCGGCGAGGAGGCCGTCGTCTTCGAGATGGCCGGCGCCAGCGCGCAGGCGAAGACGATGCTGACCCTGCGCATCGGCGTCCGCGACGGCAACCTGGTGTGGCAGATGCGGATCTCCGTCGACCGTCAGGACAAGGCCGGCTGGACGGCCGCGCAGAAGCAGGACCTCCGCGACCGTCTCGTCACCGTCACCCGGGCGGCGCTGCCGAAGGTCACGGCTGCGGTGCGTTGACGATCTGGATGTCGTCGACGTAGCCGCGGAACGTGCCCGTGGCGCCGGGCTGGTCGTAGCCGATGCGGATCTGGTCGACGGTGCCGCCCGCCAGGCCGGCGAGGCTGACCTGCACCAGGTTCCACTGGTTGACCACCAGGCGCCGGCCCTCGCCCTGGAACTGCGGGTGTGCCCTGACCCCGGACTGGTCCACGGCGCCCGAGTCGCGCAGCGACCGGCCGTCGGTGAGCGCGAGGTCGAGCGCCACGAAGGTGCCGTTGACGGACTGCGGATAGATCCAGTAGGTGAGCGTGGTGCCCGCGGTCAGCGGCAGGTGCACGTCGAAGACCCGGTTGTAGGAGTACGACCCCGCGGCGCTGGTGTCGGTGCCGGAGTACATGAGCGCGTAGGTGCCGCCGTGCGCGACCTCCGCCCGGCGGCCCGACTCCATCGACGTGAGGCCGCAGCAGTACCCGGTGACGTTGCGCGCCGCCTGCACCGTGTCGGTCCACGTGAGCGGCGGCGCGGCGGCCCCGAAGTCGGTCTTGAACAGCGGCCACGGCCGGCCGGCGCCGAGCACCGGCTGGAGCGCGGAGAACCACACGTCGGCGAGCTTGGCGTAGCCGCCGTCGGTCGGGTGGATCCGGTCGGGGCCGATGTCGGCCAGGGTCAGGTTGGCGTGGAAGTCGGCCAGGCGGACCTTCTTGCCCGCCGCGGCCTTGGCCTGGACGATGCCCGGGATCTGGCCGTTGTACGCGCGGACCCTCGCCTCCACCGCCGCGTCCGGGTTCGGCACGAGCGTCGAGACGACGACCGTCGCGGTCGGGGCGGCCCGCAGGATCTGGTCGACGAGGGCGCTCAGGCGCGCCGGCGCGTTGGGCAGGTCGTAGCTCTGCAGCATGTCGTTGGTGCCGACGTTGAGCAGCACGACGTCGGGCCGGGCCGCCGCGATCCAGGCGTCGGCGCCGGCCGCGACCTGGTCGACGCGGTACCCGGGATGCCCCTCGTTGTCGTTGTCCGCGGCGGTGCCGGAGCGCTGCGAGCCGACCATGTCGAGCGCGACCCCGGCGTCGTCGGCGAGGTGCCGGCGCAGCGCCTCCCGGTAGCCGTTGCCGTCGGTGGAGCTGGTGCCCCACGTGATCGACGCACCCAGCGGCATGATCCGGGCGGGCGTCGCCGCCTGGGACGCGGCCGCGGGGACCACGGCGCACGCCGCGGCGGCCAGCACCATCGTCAGGGCACGGACGGACGCGCGCACGGCAGCTCCTCGATCGACCGGGATGTTGCCGTACAGCTAAGAGCATCGATACGAGTTGTGTCAACGATGTCAGATCACTGGAGCGCCCCCGCCGCGCGTGGCGGCGTCAGCGCAGCCAGGCGCGGATGCCGTCGAAGACGGCCGGGCCGTAGTCGCCGGTGACGCTCTCGGCGAGGTCGGCGATGGTGACCGCCCGCAGCGCCTCCCGCCAGGCGTGCTCGGCGGCGGCCATCGCGCGGCTGATCGCGCACGGCGCCGTGCACATTTCCGCCGGGGTCGCGAGGGGCCCCCGCTGGCGGATCTCCGTGCACACGAACGCCGGCTGCGGCCCGTCCACGGCCACCACCACGTCCAGCACGGTGATCTCGCCCGCCGGGCGGGTGAGCCGGTAGCCGCCGGCGTGCCCCTGCACCGAGTGGACCAGGCCGGCCCGGGACAGGCTCTGCAGCTGCTTGGCCAGATAGCTGCCGGAGACGTCGTGCAGCTCGGCGAGTCGCCCCGCCGGCACGGGCGCGGGCGCCGCGGTGAGCACCACGCAGCAGTGCAGCGCCCACTCGACCCCGCCCGACATCTTCACCCCGCCATCCTACTTGACTCGGACACTTCATGTCCGGGTATGGTGGTGGCATCATCCCGGACAAGATTTGTCCGAGTTGGATCTGTGGAGGAGACCCTCATGAAGTTCGTCATCATCGGCGGCACGGGCCTGATCGGCGGCAAGCTCACCCACCTGCTGCGCACCGCCGGCCACGAGGTCGTCCCGGCCTCCCCGGCCACCGGCGTCAACACCGTCACCGGCGAGGGCCTGCCGGAGGTCCTGGCCGGCGCCCAGGTCGTGGTCGACGTGTCGAACTCGCCGTCGTTCGAGGACGCGGCGGTCCTCGAGTTCTTCCGCACCTCGGCCCGCAACCTCCTCGCCGCCGCCCGCACCGCCGGCGTCTCCCACGTCGTCGCCCTGTCGGTCGTCGGCGCCGACCGCCTGCCCGACAGCGGATACCTGCGGGCCAAGGTCGCCCAGGAGGCCGCGATCACCGGGTCCGGGCTGCCGTTCACGATCCTGCGGGCCACCCAGTTCTTCGAGTTCACGCAGGCGATCGCCCAGTCCTCGGTCGTCGACGGCGCCATCCACCTCCCGCCGGCGCTCTACCAGCCGGTCGCCGCCGACGACGTCGCCGCCACCCTCGCCGACGTCGCGCAGGCCGCCCCGGTCGACGGGATCGTCGAGCTCGGCGGCCCGGAGCCGGTGCGCATGGACGAGCACGTCCGCCGCTTCCTCGCCGCCCAGGAAGGCGCCGAGCCGGTCCAGGAGGTGACGACCGACCCGCACGCCCGCTACTTCGGCACCGAGCTCGACGACACCTCCCTGACCCCCGGCCCGGGCGCCCGCATCGGCACCATCCACTTCGTCGACTGGCTCGGCAAGCCCTGACCGCACATTCATCACTCACGGTGACCGGGGCACCGAATCGCGTGATGATTGGCTACCGTGGATGGGTGACTACCGCGCCGAGCACGCCGCTGTTCACGCAGGACTTCTGGGACGACCCGCATCCGGTGTACGCCGCGATGCGGGAGCAGGCGCCGGTGCACCGGCTGCAGCTGCCGACCGGCATGGAGATGTGGCTGGTCACCAGGTATGCCGACGCCAGGTCGGCGCTCGGCGACCCGCGGCTGTCGAAGCGGGTCGGCGCGACCGCGAACGCCGCGGCCCTCGCCCGGGAGGTCAGTGCCCCGCTGACCAGGCACCTGCTGGCGAACGACCCGCCGGACCACACCCGGCTGCGGCGGCTCGTCGCGAAGGCGTTCACCGCCCGCCGGGTGGAGCAGCTGCGCGGCCGGGTCGAGGAGCTCAGCGCCGCCCTGATCGCCGGCATGGCCGAGCGGGAGCACGGCGACGTCATCGACGACTACGCCGTGCAGCTGCCGATCCAGGTCATCTGTGAGCTGCTCGGCATCCCGCAGGAGGATCAGACGGAGTTCCGGCGCTGGACCGGCGTCCTGGTGGCCGGGTCAGTGGAGCGGTCCGGCGTCCCGGAGGCCGCCGCGAGCTTCCTCGCCTACCTGCGGACCCTGATCGCGACGAAGCGCGCCGAGCCGGCCGACGACCTGCTCAGCGCGCTCATCGCGACCACCGACGAGGGCGACCGCCTCGACGAGGACGAGCTCACGTCGATGGTGTTCCTGCTGCTGATCGCCGGGCACGAGACCACGGTCAACCTGATCGGCAACGGCATGTGGACCCTGCTGACCCGCCCGGAGGAGCACCGGCGCCTCCTCGCCGACCCGGCGCTGATCCCGCGGGCCGTCGAGGAGTTCCTGCGCCTGGAGTCACCGGTGGAGACGGCGACGTTCCGGGTGGCGATGGAGCCCGTCACGTACGGCGGCATCACCATCCCGGCGGGCGCCGTCGTCGCCATCTCGCTGCTCAGCGCGGACCGCGACCCGGACCGCTTCCCCGACCCGGCCGCGGTCGACCTGGACCGCCCCGACAACCAGCACCTGGCCTTCGGCCACGGCATCCACTACTGCCTCGGCGCTCCCCTGGCCCGGCTGGAGGCGCAGATCGCCTTCCGCGACCTCCTCGCCGCGTTCCCGGCGATGCGCCTGGCCGTGCCCGCCTCGGAGCTCATCTGGCGCCCCGGCGTCCTCATCCACGGCACCACGACCCTGCCGGTCCACCTCGGCTGAACACCGAGCCGCCCGGCCACCTCGGCTGGACACCAACGCTCCCGGCCATCTCGGCTGGACACCAAGGCGCCCGGCCATCTCGGCTGGACACCAAGGCGCCCGGCCATCTCGGCTGGACACCAAGGCGCCCGGCCATCTCGGCTGAACACCGAAGTGGCCGGGCACGAAGGCCCGGCCACCGGTTGCGCACAACTTGCTTAGGGCAGGACCCAGCGCTGGTTCGCGCCGGCGAAGCAGTCCCAGATCTGCAGGCGGGTGCCGTCGGTGGACACGTTGCCGGTCACGTCGAGGCACCTGCCGGAGACGGGGTTGCGCAGCGTGCCGTCGGACTGCGACTGCCAGACCTGGGCGCCCGTGCCGTTGCAGTCCCAGAGCTGGATCTTCGTGCCGTTGGCGGTGCCGGCGCTGGTGACGTCCATGCACTTGCCGAGGGCCCGCAGCGTGCCGTCACCCGCGACGGTCCAGTTCTGCGCGGTGGTGCCGTTGCAGGTGTACAGCTGGACCGCGGTGCCGTTGGCGGAGGAGGCGGCGGCGACGTCGACGCACTTGCCGGCGATCCCCGTGATGCGGCCGGTGCGGCCACCCGGGTTCGTCGTCGGGCCGCCGGTCGGCTGGGTGCCGCCGGTGGCCGTGGTGTAGATCGCGCTGACCAGCGAGGTGCTGGTGTTGGTGTCCTGGGACAGCTCCCAGTTCATGATGCCGCCGGCGTTGGCCATGGCCCACGTGGTCTTGCGCTTGATCGTCGGGATGCCGTTGTAGCACTCCTGGACGCCGTTGATCGTGGTGCAGTCCCGGTTGGCGTTCGCCGGGTCGCGGGCCACGAGGTCGCTGTACGTGTAGTAGCCGGGCCGCGAGTAGAACGGCACGCCGAGGACCGCCTTCGAGGCCGGCAGGCCGCGGCCCTTCCAGAAGTTCACGGCCGCGATCGACCAGTCGTAGTTCGCGTGCGGGCTGCCGCCGTCGTAGGCCATGATGTTGAGCCAGTCGACGTAGCCGAACACGGCCGGCTGCACGCCGTTGGCGGTGCCGCCCTCGGACACGACGGCGGCGGTGAGGAGCTTGCCGCGGCTGTGCATGGCGGTGCTCAGCTGCGACATGAGCGCGGTGTAGTTGTTGCCGGAGGTGCCCGGGTCGGGGTACTCCCAGTCGATGTCGACGCCGTCGAGGTTGTACTGGTTGACCAGGTTCACGATGTTGTTGACGAACGCGGTCCGGGCGGTCGCGTTGCCGGCCAGGCCCTCGAAACCGGAGTCGTTGCCGTCGTTCCAGCCGCCGACGGCGATGGAGACCTTGACGCCCGCGGCGTGGCCGAGCGACACGATCGACTGCAGCTTCGACGGGTTGTCGAGGCCCTGCAGGCTGCCGTTGCTGTTGGGCAGCACGAACGCGTAGTTGATGTGGGTCAGCTTGCTGTACTGGATGCTGTTGGCGCTGCCGGCCCACGACGGCATGTAGCCGACGCTCTTGAACCCGTTGGGCAGCGTGGCGGCATCGGCGGCACCCTGGTTGACCAGGGCGAAGACGCCACCCGCGGCGGCGGTGGCGATGGCGAGCGCACCGGCGGCGAAGGCCGACCGGCGGGCCCGGTGGCGTCCGGGACGGGCGGTCCCGGGCTCCAGTTCGGACGAGGAGGACAACGGGTGCTCCTTCGGATGGTCGGCCGGCGGCGAACGGGCAGGGTGGGATACCCGCAACCACTGAAGGAGGTGCCACCGGCGCGATGACAGGTGGCTGAAACGATAGGAAAGTTAACTGTCGGATGTCAATCAAAGTCGCGAAGAAAGTCGGTACCAGCGGGTATTCATGCGCTGAAATGTGTCAACCCGACCACTGAGAGCAACGCCAGCTTCTCCGCGGCGTCGGTGCCCGGCTGTGGCGTCAGCACGAGCAGCTTCTGCCCCAGGTCCGGCGTCACCAGCGTCTCGCAGTCCAGGTGGATGACCCCGACCTGCCGGTTGACGATCCGCTTGCGGTCGGAGCGGCGGACCGCGACCTCGTGCTCGCCCCACAGGGCCGCGAACTGCGGGCTCGCCGCGAGCAGCCGGTGCACCAGCCCGTCGACGTCCGAGTCGCCGTGCCGCCGGGCGGCGGTCGCCCGCAGGTCCGCCACCGTGACCCGGCTGTGGTGCTCGGCGTCCTCCTGCGGGTACGCCTGCCGCCACTCCGGATCGGTGAACCACCGCCACGCGTGGAAGCGCCGGTCGCCGCGGAAGCTGGTCTGGTCGCCGAACAGCAGCGTCGCCATCCGGTTCTGCGCCAGGGTCTCCCCCAGGTCGCTCGCCACCGTCGCGGGCGTGTCGCCGAGCAGGTCGAGCATCCGCAGCAGGCCCGCCCGCGCGTGCGTGGCCCCGCCCGGCGACCGCGGCGGCTGCTGCCCGGCCAGGTGATACAGGTGGTCCCGCTCGTCCTCGGTCAGCCGCAGCGCCCTGGCGAGGGCCGACAGCATCTGCGCCGACGGCTGCGCGCTGCGGCCCTGCTCCAGGCGCACCACGTAGTCGGTGGACATGCCGGCGAGCAGGGCGACCTCCTCGCGGCGCAGCCCGGCGGTGCGCCTTCGCGGCCCCTCCGCGAGCCCGACGTCCGCCGGGCGGATCGCTTCGCGCCGGCGGCGCAGGAAGTCGGCGAGGTCGTCACGCTGCATGCCTTCATCCTCGCCGCTCGCGGGGGCGCGCAGCCAGGGACCGCCGCTCCTACGAAAAGCGCTCCGCTGTGTGTTGTCCTCCATCAGGGGCAGTGTCGAGGCATGGAGCAAAACATGAACGGCCCTGTGATCGGGCTGGGCGCGATGGGCATGTCGGGCATGTACGGCCCGGCGGACCGCGCCGAGAGCATCGCCACCATCCACGCCGCGATCGACGCCGGCGTGACCCTGATCGACACCGGCGACTTCTACGGGATGGGCCACAACGAGCTGCTCATCCGCGACGCGCTGCGCCCCGGCGACCGCGACAAGGTCCGGCTCAGCGTCAAGTTCGGCGCGCTGCGCGGCCCCGACAACGCGTGGGGCGGCATGGACACCCGCCCGGCCGCGATCCGCAACTTCCTCGCGTACACCCTGGTCCGCCTCGGCGTCGACCACATCGACGTCTACCGCCCCGCCCGCCTCGACCCCGCGGTGCCGATCGAGGAGACCATCGGCGCCATCGCGGACCTGGTCAAGGAGGGGTACGTCCGGGAGATCGGCCTCTCGGAGGTCGGCGCCGACGTCATCCGCCGGGCGCACGCCGTGCACCCGATCGCGGACCTGCAGATCGAGTACTCGCTGCTGTCCCGCGGCGTGGAGGACCAGGTGCTGCCGGTGCTGCGCGAGCTGGGCATCGGCATGACCGCCTACGGGGTGCTGTCCCGGGGCCTGCTGTCCGGCCACTGGCGCGCCGACCGCCCGCTCGCGGCGGGGGACTTCCGGGCGCACGGCCCGCGCTTCGCACCCGAGAACGTGGGCCACAACCTGGCCCTGGTCGAGGCGCTGCGGTCCGTCGCGGCCGCGAAGGGCGTCACGGTCGCGCAGCTGGCGATCGGCTGGGTCGCCGCGCAGGGCGCCGACATCGTGCCGCTGGTCGGCGCGCGGACCCGCGAGCGGCTCGCCGAGGCCCTGGTCCCGGTCGCGCTCACCGCCGCGGATCTCGCGGCGATCGAGGCCGCCGTGCCGGCGGACTCGGCCCACGGCTCGCGCTACCCGGCGCCGATGATGACCCACCTGGGCACCGACCGATAGCTGACCGACGATGCGTGACTAACCGTTCGCCCTGTGTACACCTGTCGATCCCATCCTTACCGTCGAGGTAAGCCTGACGGGTGGGAGGCGAAGATGGTGGGTGGGGCCCGGGGCGCGGCGGTCATGGCGGTGACGGTCGCGCTGGTGGGGGTGCTGGGGGCGTGCGGCGGCGCTCCACCGGGTCCCGGCCCCGCCACCACCCCGGCGTCCCCCGCGCCCACCGCCCAGGCGACGGCAGCGCCGACGACGGACCGCCCTGCCTCGACGAAGACGCCGGCCTCGACCTCGACGAAGACGCCGTCGGTGAAGCGGACCACCAAGGCGGCCCGGCCGTCGCTCAGCGAGAGCCAGCTGAAGAAGGCGCTGATCGCCGCCGACGACATCGGGCCGGGCTGGAAGACCATGAGCGGCGGCGGCAGCGGGGTCTGGCCGTGCGACGAGGAGCCGGACACCACACCCGACGCGACCGCGGTCCGCAAGTTCGACCACCCCGGCAGCCCGGAGACGCAGGCGTCGGTGTCGCTCGCCGCGTACGAGGACTCCGACGCGGCCGCCGACTTCCTCGACGAGCTCCGCGACAACATCGGCGACTGCGAGGACGAGCCGGTCGACCTCGGCGGCGGGATCGAGCTGTCCTTCAAGGAGATCGAGCTGCTGCGGTCCAACGGCAACACCACCGACTCCGAGGTGCTGTCGGTCGCGATCCGGCAGGAGCAGGACGGCCGCTTCGCCGCCGACGGCGTCATCATCTTCATCCGCATCGAGGATGTGGTGGGCTCGGCGCAGGTGATCGCCCCGGCGCGGCGCAGCACGGCGATGGACCAGGTCGCGATCCAGATCGCCCGGCTGCAGCTGGAGCGGGCGGCCGACAAGCTGGGACGGTCGGCATGACCACCACGCCGCCCGTGCTGACCGATCCGCCGCCGGGTCCGGAGCCCGACCCCACGCCTTCTCCTGTACCCGTACCTTCGCCGTCGCCCGCACCCGCGCCTTCGCCCGTACCCGCACCTTCGCCCGCGCCCGCGCCGTCGCCTGATCCTGAGCCCGCGCCCGATCCCGAGCCTTCGCCGGATCCGGATCCGGATCCGGAGCCGACACCCGATCCCGGCCCGGATCCGGTGCCGCGGGACGAGGCGCGCTCGGTGTGGCCGCGCACCGAGAAGATCCTCACGATCGGCTCGGCCGTCGTCGCCGTGCTGGCCGTGGTCGTCTCCCTGTGGGCGGCGAACGCCGGCAACAACCGCGTCGACCAGGGCCGCGAGGACGACCTGCGGGCCAGGCTGCGCGACGACATCACGAAGCTCGGCGAGCTGGACAGCACCCTGCGCGGCGACGCCGGTGACCGGCAGGCGGCGTCGCTGCAGCTCGGCGTCCACGCGATCGAGGCCTGGGAGCTCATCAAGGAGCTCGGCCCGCAGCACGTCTCGCCGGTCGACCTGGCGCTCACGGCGCAGGCCCTGGCGGCGTCCGGGATCATCGCCGACGCGCGGACGGCGATCGACCTGGCGCTGGGCCGGCCCGCGCCCGAGGACGTGCGGGTCATCCTGCTGACCAGCGCGGTGTCCGTACACCACCAGACGGGCGACCTCAGGCAGCTGCGCGAGGAGTCGCAGGAGCTGGTCACCATCTACACGGCACGGCTCGCGCGGCAGCGGACCGAGGGCAACGCCTACGCCAACCTCGGCGAGGTCTACATCGCGCGCGTCCGCTACGTGTGGGGCTCGTCGGAGGCGTCGTACCGCAACTGCGACCTCGCCCGGGCGCAGATCGACGAGGCCGACCGCCTCGCCGGGGGCGTCGACCCGCCGGTGGCCGGCATCGAGGACTTCCGCCGCTCGGCGGGGCAGCTGCTGAAGGCGAACTGCCCGGCGTAGCGGTTGGACGGATTCCGGCGTCCGGTGCTCTCCCTGAAGGAGGGAGGATCGGATGATCGATACGACGCACGAACTCGGGGTGGCACCCCCGGACTTCGCCGAGTTCTACCGGCGGGACGCGCCGGGGGTGCAGCGGTTCATGTGCGCGTTCGCCGGTCGGGAGCTCGGTGTCGAGGCGACCGCGGAGAGCTTCGCCAGGATGCTGGAGCGCTGGCCGCAGCTGCGGCGGCTCGCCGACGCGCAACGACGCGCGTATGCGCTGACGACCGCGAAGAACTACGTGCGCCGGGTGGCGGTGCTCGACGCCCGGTTCGAGCTGCTCGACGACCAGCACGACGTCGGACGGGCCGACAGCGACCTGGACCGGGTCACGGACAGCACGGGGCTGGTGCAGGCGGTGCGGCGCGTGATCGACGCGCAGCCGACCCGCCGCCGGCAGGTGGCGCTGCTGTTCTTCCTGCACGACGACACCACGGCGGACATCGCGCGGCTGCTCGACATGAGCGAGTCGACGGTCCGCAGCCACGTGTCGGCGTTGCGCAAGCTCCTTCAACCGTACGTGCAGCGGTTCCAGCAGTTCACGGAGGCGAACGGCGATGCCTGACCAGACCGACCCGACCAGAGAGCTGATCCGGCGCGCGTACGCCGATCTCTCGTACAGTGGCGACAACGACTTCGACGGTGACCTCGCGGACGTGGTCCGGCGCGCCGGCCGCCCCCGCGTGCAGGACGACACCGCCGACGTGGTCACCCTGGCGCCCCGCCGGTCGCGGCGCCGGTTCGCGGCCGTGGCCACGTTCGCGGCGGCGGTCGTCACGATCCTCGGCGTCTACGCGGCGTCGGCGGGAGTACGGCCCGGACAGAGCGTCGGCGCGCCGACGCCGAACGGCAGCCTCACAGCGACGCCTGGTGCCACCGAGGAGCCGGGCGGGACACCGACGCAGGCCAGCGCGACGCCACCCGTGTCGGTGCCCTCCGTTCCCCAGGTCCTGCCGTCCTCGTGCGCGTCGTCGTGGGTGATGGAGCTGGCCGGCACCACGTTCAAGGTCACGGAGGCGCGGGGCAGCTGCCCGGCCCTGTCCCTGGACCGGATCTGGCTGCTGGACGCGCGGAGCGGCAACGGGCGGGTCGCCCCCGGCGACGCCGTCCTCTGGACGATCGTGCCGGTGGACGGCGGCAAGGGGTCGGTGCAGCCGCCCTTCACGTTCCGTCCGGGCGGCTGGCCCGGCCCGGTGGCCGGCCACACCTACGAGGTGATCTACGTGTCCCAGGATCTGGCGCCCCAGCCGAAGCCCGGCGACGACGCCGCCGCCGCCTACGAGACCGCGCTCAGCATCTCCAGGACCGTGATCGCATAAGGTCCGGACGCCCGGTGCCGAACTGGTCATCGTGGGTCCCAACGTACGCCGGTCGACCCGCCTGCTGCTTCCTGTAGCGGGCGGGCTCGCCGGTCTCGCGGTCGCGTTCCTGGTGATGCAGCTGATCACCACCGGGGCGTTCGAACGGCTCGAGGCGCGCCAGGTCGCCCAGGACGCCGACCGGATCCGGATCGGGCTGAACTCGCAGGCGGCGCTGCTCACGGCGTTCGGCGCCACGAACGCCGTGTGGGACAACGCCTACCACGACGTCGGCAACAGCGACAAGGCCGGCTTCGCCGCCGACTTCCCGCCCGAGGCGCAGAGCTCGGCCAACGACATCGACGGCATGTTCGGCATCGGCGCCGACGGCACGCTGCGGGTCGGCGGCATGACCACCGACCAGCCGACGCACGGGACCCCGCCGCCGCAGCTGCGCGACCCGGCGGTGCTCAAGCAGCTGTTCGACCCGTCCGCCGCGCCCGGCGTGTCGCGGTGCGGCGTGGTGTCGGCGGACGCGCCGTACCTCTTCTGCGGCGTCGGCACGTTCCTGAGCAGCGGCGAGGGCGCCCCGTCCGGTGGCATAATCATGCTCAAGCGCCTCGACGACGCCCGGGTGGCGCGCCTCTCCGAGGCCCTCGACCTGCCGCTGCGGCTCGCCCCGCGGGCCCGCTCCGGCGCCGACCCGCAGCCGGCGCTGCACAGCGAGCTCGGCGACCTGCGCATCACCACCAAGGTCCTCGGCGCCGACCACATCGCGGTCGACGCCGTCATCGACTCTGTGAACGGCGACAGCATCGTGCTGGAGGTCGTCGCGGCCCGGCCGATCCACGCCGCGGCGAGCGCGACCGCGGTGAAGCTGTTCGCGTTCGTCGCGGTCGCGACCGTGCTGCTCGTGATCGGGATGCTGTGGGGGGTACGGGCGGCGCTGCGCAGACGGGTCGGGCCGCTGCGGCGCACGACCGAGCAGATCATCGCCTCCGGCGACCACCAGCTGCGGATCAACCCGACCGGCACCGACGACATCGCCGTCCTCGGCAGGGCCGTCGACGCCATGCTCGACTCGTTGCAGGAGCAGGAGCGCAGCCTGGCGGAGGAGCGCGCGACGAAGGAGGCGCAGCTGCTGACGACGAACGTGCGGCAGCAGCTGGCCGAGCAGACCGTCCGCCGCCGCGCCGGCGAGGTCATCGACGAGACCAGCGCGTCGGCGCTCGCCGAGCTGCGCACCGTGATGAGCGACGCCGCCGACGTGCTCACCGCCGCCGACGCGATCGAGCAGCAGGCGACCACCGCGGACCGGGTCACCCGCACCGTCGTGAACCGCGCCGCGGACGCCGACGCCGTGATCCAAGCCGTCACGACCAGCCTCGGCCGGGTCGACGGGATCGCGAACCTGATCGCGGGCGTCGCCGGCCAGACGAACCTCCTCGCCCTCAACGCCACCATCGAGGCGGCCCGCGCCGGCGAGGCGGGCCGCGGCTTCAGCGTCGTGGCGGGCGAGGTGAAGAACCTCGCGACGAAGACGAAGGAGTCGACGGGCGACATCACCAGCACCGTCGAGGCCCTCGGCGCCAATGCGACCGCCATGGCCGGCGTGATCACCGACATGAGCCAGGGCGTCAACGCCGTCGGCGGCGCCACCGCCGAGCTCACCGCGGTCGCCGCCCGCCAGCGCGCGTCGGTCGAGCAGCTCGTCGGCGCGGTGCGCGCCGCGATCTCCCGCATCGAGAGCCTGGCGCAGGTCACCGACCGCCTGGAGCGCCGCCGCCACAACCGCGCCGCCGTCGAGGGCACCGTCCTGCTCGGCCACGGCACCATGCAGGCCGAGGCGGACCTGCTGGACCTGAGCGTCTCCGGGCTGCGCTGCGCGGCGAAGTCCGGCTGGCGGCCGCCGCTGGAGTCCGTGGTCGACCTGACCCTGACGCTCGGCACCGAACGGCTCCGCCTGCAGGGCCGCGCGGTGCGGCACCTGGACACCGACACCGCGGGCGAGGTCGGCATCGAGTTCGTGAAACCGCCACCGCAGACCGTCGCCACGATCGCCCGCTACATCACCACGTTGCTCGGCGAGGAGTGACCCCGGCGGCGGGCACTCCGCTTGAACCGACCGTACATCATGCCTGCAAATCGCCCTCACACACAGCGATCCGCCGCAACCCATCGTAGTACCACGCAGGTCAGCGACACGAATCCGAACGGCTGTTCCTGCGGCGATGACCAGCTACGGCGCCCCGGTGCGCGTGGTGGACTCTGGGTGAGGCGCGTCCGGGCACGGTCTCCGCGGTGGCCGGTGGGGGCGCTACGGGCGTGGCGGGAGGCTCGCGGCGTACATCGGCGGCAAACGATTCACGGGGAAGGCTGGTCATCCGGGAGGGCGGCGAGGATGGCGTCGCGGGTGGGGCGGCGGTCGATCTCCATGAAGCGGCCGGGGCCGGCGACGGGTTCGAAGCCTGAGCGGCGGTAGACCTCGTGGGCGTCCCGGGTGGCGAGCAGGAAGCGTTGCAGGCCGGCGGCGGACAGGTCCTCGACGATGCTGTCGACGAGCCACTGGCCGAGACCGCGGCCGCGGTGGGCGGTGTCGACGAACACGTCGCAGATCCACGCGAAGGTGGCGCCGTCCGTGACGGTCCTGGCGAAGGCCACCTGGGTGTCGTCGTGCCAGACGCTGTACGGCAGCGAGCCGGCGATCGAGCGGGCGATGACGTCGCGCTCGCGGCCGAGGGCCCAGTAGGACTCCTCCGACAGCCACCGGTGCACGCGGACGATGTCGACGCGGGTGGCGTCGCCGGTCAGGACGTAGCCCTGGCGGGTCCGGTCGGTCCAGTTGGTCACGGGGTGGCCTCCGATCGCAGCCAGTGCAGCGCGGTGTGGGCGTGGCGCATGACGGTGATGTGGCCTTCCGACGCGATGATGCGCACGGTGGCGCCCGGGGCGGCCGGAGCACCCGGAGCGGCCGGAGCACCCGGAGCGCCTGGCAGGGCGGCGGCGAGGCGGGTCGCGTGGACGCTGGGCACCATCCGGTCGGCGGCGCCGTGCATGAGCAGGACCGGGGCGGTGACGGCGGCGAGCGGAAAGCCCCACGGTCGCACGTACGCCAGGTCGTCGTCGACGAGCGGCGCCGGGCCGTGCGCCACGCCGGCCGCTACGACCTGCTGGAACCAGGACCAGTCGGTGTCCAGCGCGGTCCAGTCGGCGGGGTTGAAGCCGATGTCGGCGCCGTCGCCGGGGCGGGCCGCGTGCGCCTCCTTGGCGGCGCGGCCGTCGAGGGCGGCCCGCAGCGAGGCGACTCCCCCGTCGGCCATGCCGTCGAAGTAGTCCGAGTCCGCCGTGTACGGGCTGAGCGACGCGATGCTCGCGACGGCCGTGACCCGGTCGGGCAGCAGCGCCGCGCAGGCGAGGGCGTGCGGGCCGCCGCCGGAGTGCCCCATGACCGCGAACCGCGAGACCCCGAGCGCGTCGGCGACCGCGGCGGCGTCACCGGCGGCGGAGGCGACGCTGCGGTCGGGCCGCGGGGTGGATCCGCCGTAGCCGGGCCGGTCGTAGGCGATCCAGCGGATGCCGAGCGGCTCGGACACGTCGAACAGCGGCGACGGCGGCGCCCCGGTGTTGGGTGTGCCGTGGTGCCACAGGACCACGAGGTCGCCCTTGCCGGTGTCGTACGCGTGGAGTGTGCGCCCGTCGTCGAGCGGGATGTCGATCTCTTCCCCCATGTGCACCGACCCTAGCCGTCCGCCCAGGCAAGCGGCGAACGGGTTGCGGGAAGGCATACCGGGTATGCATACTCCGTATTCATGTCCATCAAGTACGGTCTGCTGGCGCTGCTGCAGCGCGGCACGATGTACGGCTACCAGCTGCGGACCTCGTTCGAGGAGTCCACCGGCGGGACGTGGCCGCTGAACATCGGACAGGTGTACACGACCCTGTCGCGGCTGGAACGCGACGAGCTCGTCCGGTCGCTGCCGGAGCACGACGGGGGGCAGCGGCCGTACGAGATCACCGACGCCGGGCGCGCCGAGCTCGCCGCGTGGTTCGCCACCCCGATCGGCCGCGGCGACCGCCCCCGCGACGAGCTGGCGATCAAGCTGGCGCTCGCGCTGACCACGCCGGGCGTCGACGTGCCCGGCATCATCCAGAAGCAGCGGACCGCCACGGTGCGGATGCTGCAGGAGTACACGCGGATGAAGCAGCGCGCGAGCGGCCCGGCCGACCTGTCGTGGCGGCTCGTCCTCGAGTCGATGATCTTCCAGGCGGAGGCCGAGGTCCGGTGGCTGGACCACTGCGAGGCCAGCCTCGCCCGGCACGCACCCCTTCCCACGCCGGCCCCGCAGGCGGCACCCGTTCCGGAGAAGGAGAAGACGACATGAGCGTGTTGGAGCTTCGGGACGTGCACCGCACCCACGGGCAGGGGGAGGCGACGGTCCACGCGGTCCGCGGCGTGTCCCTGACGGTCCGGCCGGGTGAGCTGATCGCGGTGATGGGGCCGTCCGGGTCGGGCAAGTCGACGCTGCTCAACCTCGCCGGCGGGCTCGACTCGCCGACCCGGGGCGAGGTCGCCGTCGAGGGGACCGTCCTGGGCGGGCTCGGCCGCAAGGCCCTGGCCGCGCTGCGCCGGCGCCGGATCGGCTACGTGTTCCAGGACCTCAACCTGCTGCCGAGCCTCACCGCGGCGGAGAACATCTCGCTGCCGCTGGAGCTGGACGGCGTCGGGGTTCGGCGGGCCCGACGGGCCGCGTTGACGTCCCTGGCGGAGGTGGAGCTCGAGGGGTACGCCCAGCGCTTCCCCGACGAGATGTCCGGCGGGCAGCAGCAGCGGGTCGCGATCGCCCGGGCGCTCGTCGGCGAGCGGCGGCTCATCCTCGCCGACGAGCCGACCGGCGCCCTCGACTCGACCACCGGCGAGGCGGTGCTGCGGCTGCTGCGCGCGAAGGTCGACGCCGGCGCCGCCGGGGTGCTCGTCACCCACGAGGCCCGGCACGCGGCCTGGGCCGACCGGGTGGTGTTCCTGCGCGACGGCGTCGTCGTCGACACCTCCGGCCCCCTCGCCGAGCCGGAGCAGCTCCTGGACGGGGCCGCATCGTGAGCGGTTTGCTGGTGTCACTGCGGATCGCCCGGCGGGAGGCGCGCCGGGCGAAGGGCCGCACCGCGCTCGTGCTGTCGCTGATCCTGCTGCCGGTCCTGGGGCTGTCGTTCGCCGCCGTCACCTACGACATGTTCACCCTCACCCCGGCCGAGCAGCTGGACCGTGACCTGGGCCGGTTCGACGCGTTGGTGCACTGGCCGTTCGCGGGCACGATCACCCAGGACGTCCAGGGCTACGGCATGATGGACGCGGGCGACGGTGGTCCGTCGACCCCGACCGCCGAGGGGCTGCTGGCGTTGCTGCCCGCCGGGTCCCGCATCGCCCGGATCGACGAGCGCGACGTGTACCTGGCCGGCGCGACCGGTGAGCAGAAGCTGCGGGGGCACCAGCTCGACCTCGCCGACGCCTCGTACGGCGGCAAGGTGTCGGTCCTGCGCGGCGCGCCGCCCGCCACGAGCGCCGAGATCGCCCTGAACGCGGCCGCCATGGAGCTGCTCGGCGCGCGGCTCGGCGGGACCGTGCGGCTGCGGGACCGGGGCGACGTCAGGGTCGCCGCCGAGTTCGAGTTCCCCGACAACCTCCGTCCGCTCGCCGTGCTGCGCCCCGGCACCCTGCCCGTGGAGCCGCCGGGCAGCAGCACGACGTGGCTGGTCGACGCGCCCGCCCCGGTCACCTGGGAGCAGGTGAAGGCGCTGAACCAGCACGGGATCGTGGTGCGGTCCAGGGCCGTCGTGCTCGACCCGCCGCCGGACGCGCCGTCGTGGAAGACCAGCGACGGCGAGGTGTTCCGGCTCGGCATCCTCGTCTTCGGCCTCGGCGTCCTGGAGGTCGTGCTGCTCGCGGGGCCGGCGTTCGCGGTCGGCGCCCGCCGCCGGCGGCGCGAGC
Organism: Dactylosporangium sp. NPDC006015; assembly: GCF_040614215.1. Lineage (NCBI taxonomy): Bacteria > Bacillati > Actinomycetota > Actinomycetes > Micromonosporales > Micromonosporaceae > Dactylosporangium > Dactylosporangium sp. NPDC006015. The sequence goes on along the minus strand of NZ_JBEXUD010000051.1, from coordinate 41,473 downwards.
TGGCCCTCGTCGCCGCGAACGGCGGCACCCCGGCGCAGCTGCGCCGCATCGTCCTCGCCGACGGGGTGCTCCTCGGCGTGGTCGCCGGCGTGGCCGGCACGGCCGTCGCGATCGTCGCGGCGTTCGCGCTGCGGGGCGTGTTCGAGGAGCACGTCTCCCACGCGCGGGCCGGCGGCTACCGGGTCTACCCGCAGGCGCTGCTCGGCATCGCCGCACTCGCGTTCGTCGCCGGGGTCGGCGCGGCGCTCGTCCCGGCGTTCACGGCCGCCCGCACCGACGTGGTCGCCGCCCTCGCCGGCCGGCGCAACCGGACCGGACCGGGCCGCCGCTGGCTGGTCGTCGGGGCGTGCACCATCGGCGCCGGGGCGGCCGTCGCCGGGTACGGTGTCGCCGCGGTCGACGCGACCGTCGTCATGGCCGGCCTCGTCCTCGCCGAGCTGGGCCTGGTCGTGTGCACGCCGTCGCTGGTCGGGCTGCTCGCCCGGCTGGGCCGGCGGCTGCCGCTGGCGCCCCGCATCGCGGTGCGGGACCTGGCCCGCAACCGGTCCTCGACCGCGCCGGCCATCTCCGCGGTCATGGCCGCCGTGCTCGGCGCGGTCACCATCGGCGTGTACCTCGCCAGCGACGTGCAGCGGCAGCTCGACATGCAGGTCAAGGCGCTGCCCGACGGGTACGCGGACATCACCCGCGGGTGGGGCAACCACGGCGAGCGGGCCGAGCCGCTGCCGACGCCGCGGCTGGTCGAGGCGGCGACGTCGACGCTGCCGGTCACGCGGACCGTCGAGCTGCGGGGGCCCGGGTGCGCCCCGCCGGCCACGGCCGACGCCTCGTGCTGGATCACCCCGGTCAAGCCGGTGCACCGGCGCTGCCCGTACCGGCCGGGCGAGACGACCAAGGAGCAGGAGCGCAAGGCGGCCCGCGACCCGCGCTGCCGCCAGGACTCGTACATGATGAGCGGCGGCGCCAACGCGACCACGATCGTCGACGACGGCTCGACGTTGGGCGTGGTCTCCGCCGCGACCGGTGACGACCTCGCCCGGGCCGAGGCAACCCTGCGCGCCGGCGGCGTCGTCGTCGCCGACCCCGACCTGGTCGAGGACGGCAAGATCATCCTGGCCGTGCCGGGCAAGGACGACCCCGACGGGGAACTGCACACCGTCACCGTCCCCGGCTACGTCAGCACGACCGCCGTCTCCCGGATCTTCGTCGCGCTCTCGCCGGAGGCCGTCGCCAAGGCCGGGTTGACCGTGGAGGTCAAGGGCATCGTCGTGGCCACCAGCCGGATGCCGACCAGGGCCGAGATGGGCGCGTTCAACGCCGCCGCCGAGGCGCTCGGCAACAACTACCACGGGTCGGTGGCGGCGCCGTACCAGCCGGACTCCACGGTCACCCTGATCGTGCTCGCGATCGTCGCGGGGGTCATCGCGCTCGGCGCGGCGGGCATCGCGACCGGCCTGGCGGCCGTGGACAGCCGCCCGGACCTCGCCACGCTCGGCGCCGTCGGGGCCTCACCGGGGGTCCGCCGGCGGTTGACGCTGAGCCAGGCCGGGGTGATTGCCGGGGTGGGCTCACTGTTGGGGGCCGTGGCCGGGTTCGGCGCCGGGTGGGCGGTGCTCGCCGCGCTCAACCGCAAGGCGCTGACCGAGTGGCCCAGCGACGCACTGTTTCCGCTGGTGGTGCCCTGGTTGAACGTGCTGGTGGCGGTGCTGGTCGTGCCGCTGGTCGCGATGGCGGGCACCGGCCTGCTCACCAGGGCCCGGCTGCCGATCGAACGGAGGGTCTGATCTCCTGGAGGTCGCCGGGCCACGCTAGGATGTCCCGCAAGTCCGAATAGGGAGATCCCGTGACTTCCGACGAAGAGCCCGAAACGTCCGAGTTCCAGGACGGCGGCGCCAGCGCCAACGGTTCCGGAGCGCTGATCCTCTTCGGGGTGATCGGTGTGCTGGTGATCGTCGGCTTTCTGTACTCGGTGATGAGCCGCTGACGTCGTGGGGCGCCCGCCATACGGTGGGCGCCCCACTTGGCGTTCAGCCGGTGCCGTCGGGCGCCTGCTGGTAGCCGGCCGGCCGGGTGGTGAACGTGCCCCGGCCCTGGGTGCGGCTGCGGAGCCGGGTCGCGTAGCCGAACAGTTCGGCCAGCGGCACCGTCGCCGTCACCACGACGGTCCCGGCCCGGGTGGTCGAGTCGGTGACCCGGCCACGGCGGGCCGCGAGATCGCCGAGGACCGCGCCCACGGTGTCGTCGGGGGCGGTCACGGTGACCTCGGCGACCGGTTCGAGCACCGCGAGGGTGCTCTGCCCCAGCGCCTGCCGCAGGGCGAGCCGGCCGGCGGTGCGGAAGGCCAGCTCGGAGGAGTCCTTCGGGTGGGTCTGGCCGTCCACGAGCGTCACGTGCACGCCCGTCACCGGGTGACCGCCGAGCGGGCCTTCGAGCAGCGCGTCGCGGCAGCCGGCCTCGACCGCCTTCACGTACTCCTTCGGGACCCGCCCGCCGACGACCGCCGACGTGAACGCGAACGGCTCGTCCGACGGGGCAACGTCGATGAGCACGTGCGCGTACTGGCCGGCGCCGCCGTCCTGTTTGACGTGGCGGAACAGCACGCCGCCGACACCCGACACGACGGTCTCGCGGTAGGAGACCTGGGGGCGGCCGACGTTGACGGTCACGCCGGCCGTCTGGCGCAGCTTCTCCACGGCCACCTCCAGGTGCAGCTCGCCGAGGCCGGACAGCACCGTCTGGCCGGTCTCCGGGTCGCTGCGCACCGACAGGGACGGGTCCTCGTCGACGAGCCGGGCCAGCGCCACCGACAGCCGGTCCGTGTCGCCGGCGACGCGGGCCTCCACCGCCACGGAGACGACGGGCTCCGCGGTCGAGGCGGCCTCCGGTACCAGCGGCGCATCCGGCGAACAGAGGGTGGCGCCCACGCCTGCGTGCTTGACGCCGACGAGCGCGACGATGTCGCCCGCGGCCGCGCCGTCCAGGTCGGTGTGCCGGTCCGCCTGGACGTGCAGGATCCGGCCGACGCGTTCGGCGCGGCCGGTGCCGGTGTCCAGCACGGTGGCTCCCTTCGTGATCTGGCCGGAGTACACGCGGACGTACGTGAGGCGCCCGGTCGGCGCGGCGTGCACCTTGAACACCAGGCCGGCGAACGGGGCGTCCGGGGTCGCCGGGCGCTCCGGGTGGACGGGCGGGACGTCCAGCGGTGACGGCAGGTAGGCCACGACCGCGTCGAGCAACGGTTCGACGCCCCAGTTCTTGTACGCGGACCCGCACAGCACGACGACACCGGCCCTGGTGTTCGTCAGGTCGCGGAGCGCGTCGCGCAGCGTGGCGTCCTTGAGGGCGCCGTCGGCCACGAACTCCTCCATCGCCGTGTCGTGCAGGTCGGCGACGGCCTCCTCCAGCGACCGCCGGTGCCGGTCGGCGCCGGCCGGGACGCCGGTCTCGGCCATCACGCCGTCCACCCACCTGAAGGCGCGGCGCGTCACGAGGTCGACGACGCCGTCGCCCGTCGCGAGGGGCAGCTGCACGACCAGCGGCGTCACCCCGAGCCGCGTCCGGATGGACCCGACGGCGGCGTCGAGGTCGGCGCCGGCCCGGTCGAGCTTGTTCACGAACGCGATCCGCGGCACGCGGTGCAGGTCGGCCTGCCGCCACACCGACTCGGTCTGCGGCTCGACCCCGGCGACCCCGTCGAACACGACGACGGCGCCGTCGAGGACGCGCAGCGAGCGCTCCACCTCGGCGGAGAAGTCGACGTGGCCGGGCGTGTCGATGAGGTTGATCCGGTGGCCGTCCCAGGTGCAGCTGACCGCCGCGGCGAAGATCGTGATGCCGCGCTTGCGCTCCTGGGCGTCGAAGTCGGTGACGGTGGTGCCGTCGTGGACCTCGCCCTGCTTGTACGTGGCGCCGGTGCGGAACAGGATCCGCTCGGTGGTGGTCGTCTTGCCGGCGTCGACGTGGGCGAGGATGCCGATGTTGCGGGTCTGGTCCAGGCTTCTGGTGTGCACGGCTCTGCGGCCTTTCAGGGAATCTGAACAGGGCAGCGCGATTACCCCGCCTCGATACGGGCAGGGTCCGGCCGGTGCAGCCGCGCGGGCTTACACCAGCGGGCGGGAAGACACCAGGATCACCTCGTGCCGGGACTGGGGGACGACGACGCGGTAACGCATGGCGGTCTCCTCCCCCTTCCTCAGCACGGTCCGGCGATCATCTCAGACGGTCGTGGCGACCGGAACCGATTTTCCGCCCCGCAACGCGTACACGCCGGCGAGCGCCGTGCCGACGCAGAGCGCGGCGGCGCTGAGCCCGAGCGACCAGTGCACGCCGATCGCGGCGCCGAGCAGCCCGACGGTGAAGCCGCTGCCGGCCCGCAGCCCCTGCGCGGACACGCCGTAGACGCCGATGACCCTGCCCCGGTCGGCGGGCGGCGCGAGCAGCTGCACGACGGTCTGCCCGATCGACATCGACGCGAGGTTGGCCACGCCGCCGAGCAGCAGCAGCGCCACCGCCACGGGGTAGCTGGTGGTGATCGCGAAGCACAGGCTGGTGACGCCGTAGACGGCGGTGCTGATCACCGCGGCGAGGACCGTGGGCCTGATCCTGCCGGTCGCCTCGAGGAGGATCCCGCCGATGACCCCGCCGGCGCCGTTGGCGAAGAGCAGCACCCCGTACGCGAGGCTGGCCCCGTCGATGCCTTCGCCGCTGGCAGCGCTCGCTGTCCCGGCCGCTGCCCCGAGGTCGTGGGCGAAGATGGGCATCGCGGACTGCATCGACGCGCCGACGAAGAACGACCCCAGCCCGCCCAGGATGATCATGCTGACCAGCGTGTGGTTGCCGCCGACGGCCTTCAGCACCCGCACCGACTCCGTGAGCCCGACCCGCGCCCGCGGCACCCCGTGGTCGCGGGTGTGCCCGGTGAACTTGGTGCGGAACAGGAACAGCGTCAGCGGCAGGAAGAACAGCACGTTGACGAAGATCCCGGCGGTCGCCCCGAGCCCGAGCAGCAGCGCCGACCCGACGACCGGCCCGAACAGCACCCCGAGGCTGCGGAACGTGGCGTTGAGCCGGACCGCGCTGGGCAGGTCCTCGTCGCCGACGAAGTCGTGCAGCATCAGCTGCTCCCCCGGCCCCCACAGCGACCCGGCCAGCCCGTGCAGCACCAGCAGCACGCACGCGTGCCACACCTGCAGCGTCCCGGTCACGAACAGCACGCCCCACGCCACCGACACCGAGGCGAAGAGCAGCTGCGCGGCCTGGATGACCCGCCGGCAGTCGAACCGGTCCGCGAGCGACCCGAAGTACACGGAGAACAGCAGGAACGGCACCCAGTGACTGATCACCTGGAACCCCGACAACGCGGGCGAATGGAACTTCTCCCACAGCACCCAGTACGTGATGACGTGCTCGATGTTGTCGGCCATCATGGCCAGCGCGGCCCCGAACAGGTACGGCCGGCAGTCCTTGTTCCGCAACGCGGCGAACTTGCGCGGCGTCTGGACTGTGCTCATGCCCCTCAGCCTGTACCCGCCACCCCCGGCCGATCCGATCCGCTCACCCCGAAGTGATCACCGCCACGATGCTCCGCGTCGTCGCCGCCGTGCTCCCTGAGCGCCACCAGCAGCTCCGCGACCTCCCGGACCCGCTCACACGATGGCCAGGAGGACCGCCTGGCCGGCCGCGGCGGCGTCCGAGTAGAACGCCCGCAGCGCCGACAGCTGCGGCCCGACGAACCCGGCGAACTCCTCCGGGGCGATCCTCAAGTGATCCGGGTAGATGTCGGCGGCGGCCATCGCGGCCGGGTCGTAGCGGGCCACCAGCGCCCCGTCGTCGAGGTCGTCGAGGGCCGCGGACACCCTGCGGACCGTCGCCGCGTCGAGCAGCCTGGCGGGCCCGTACCCGCCGTCGCCGCCGATCTCGGTGCCGCCGAGGATCGCCTCGCCGACGCCCTCCGTGACCTGCCAGGCGGTGCCGGTGAGCGCGAAGTGCAGGACGTGCCAGGACCTGTCGAGATCAAGGTCGGGCTCGGGCATCTCCGCGTCGCCGTCGTCGAGGTCGCCGTAGAGCAGCTCGTCTACGGCCGCCGGATCGTTCAGCACGGCCCGCAGCTCCTGCACCGTGAGGTGCCGCCCGATCAGTTCCATCCCCATGCCGCCGATTCTGGCACTTCGGTCAATTCGTGGTCGGGAGGGCGAAGCGGAAGGTCGAGCCCTCGCCGAGGGTGCTCTCGACGGTGAGGTCGCCGGTGTGGTCGCGGACGATCTGGCGGGCGATGGTCAGGCCGAGGCCGCTGCCGCCGGTGGCGCGGTCGCGGGCGGGGTCGGCGCGCCAGAAGCGCTGGAAGACGAAGGGCAGGTCGGCGGGGGCGATGCCGCAGCCGGTGTCGCGGACCTCGACGGTGATGTGGTCGGCGTCGGGGAAGGCGCGCAGTGCCACGTGGCCGCCGCGGTCGGTGTACCGGATGGCGTTGCCGATCAGGTTGCCGAGGACCTGGCGGAGACGATCGTGGTCGGCGTGCACGGGCAGCGGGCCGGCGGTCTCCGCGGTCAGGCGGACGCCGGCGGCCTCGGCGACCGCGAGGTGCGCCACCCGGGCGGTGTCGACCAGGTCGGCCAGGTCGAAGTCGCAGCGGCGGTACGTGAGGTGCCCCGCCTCGGCCAGGGTCAGGTCCTGCAGGTCGTCGAGGATGCGGCGCTGCAGCTCGGCCTCGTCGTGCAGGGAGGCGAACAGCTCGCGGCTCGGCGGGACCAGGCCGTCCTGCAGCGCCTCGAGGTAGCCGAGCAGGTTGGACAGCGGGGTGCGCAGCTCGTGCGCGACGCTGGCGACGAGCCGGCGCTGGGCCTGCTCGGACGCCTCCAGCGCGGCCGCCATCCGGTTGAACGAGTCCGACAGCTGCCCGAGCTCGTCGCGGCCGCCCGAGGGCACGCGCGTGTCGAGGTGCCCGTCGGCGAGGCGCCGGGACGCGACGGTGAGGTCGCGGACGGGCAGGCTCACGTGCCGGGCGATGACGGCGGTGCCGAGGATGACGAGGATCAGCACGCCGCTGCCGGCGACGAGGCCGGGGCGGCTGATGAGGTTGGTGGCGTCGTCGGTGACGGCGCCGAGGTAGAGCTGCAGCGGCTCCGGGGTGAACGTCGCGACCCGCTCGCCGAACGCCTTGATCAGGCACTTCGCCTGGTCCTTCTCGGCTCGGCACTGCTTCACCGGCAGCTCGTCGTAGGGCTGCTCCGCCGCGCCGACGTCGCCGACCCGGGTGCCGCAGTCGTGGCTGTCCTCGACGCCGGTGGTGGCGTACGGGACGCCGAACTCGTTGAGGGTCACCGGCGGCGGGTCGATGTGCAGGTCGGTGAGGCAGCGCGCGAAGACGACCGTGCCGCGGAACAGGGCGATCTGCAGCAGCGTCTTCGTCTCGAGCTCGGTGATGCCGGTCTTCTGCTCGATGGGCGTCCGCGGGGCCCCGAGCAGCTCCGGCGGGAACTTGAGCGTCGGGCGGGAGTCGACGAGGGCGGGCGGGCTGACGACGGCCCGGGCGGCGCGGTTGGCGAGGTGGTCGCTGTCGACGGTGACCTGGCCGTACAGGTTGGTGAGCCGGATCCGCTGATGGTTGGCGATCGACAGCCGCTGCACGGTCTTGTCGACGCCCGCCCAGGTGCCGTGGCGCAGGGCGTACGCCTGGATCTCCGCGACCGTGGTGACCTCGTTGCGGGTCGAGGTCTCCTGCGACTGCGCGATCTCCAGGGCGGTCAGCCGGATGCTCAGCCACGCGGTGACCCCGATCGCGATCACCGCGACCAGCAGCACCAGCCCGAACACCCGAAAACGAAAGCTCATGCCGTCACCTCCGCTGCGCTCCGGCGCCGGCCTGAGCTCCACCCTGCAACGCTGGTTCGCAGCCCTCCGCTCCGCTCCGGCCCGCTCATGCCGTCACCTCCGCTGCGCTCCGGCGCCGGCCTGAGCTCCACCCTGCAACGCTGGTTCGCAGCCCTCCGCTCCGCTCCGGCCCGCTCACGCGGACTCGTTCAGCCGGTAGCCGCGGCCGTACACCGTCTGCACGTAGCGCGGCTCGGCCGGGTCGGACTCGATCTTGCGGCGCAGGTTGACGACGTGGGCGTCGACGGTGCGTTCGGAGACGTCGCGCTCGAAGCCGAAGACCCGGTTGATGATCTCGCCGCGGGTGAAGACACGGCCGGGCTCGCCGGCGAGCAGTTCCAGGATGCCGAACTCCTTCGCGGTCAGCACGACCACGGTGCCGTCGACACGGACCTCGAACCGGCCGGCGTCCACGACCAGGTCGCCGACCCGCAGCACCTGCTGGTGGCCGGGGCTGCCGATGCCGGAGCGGCGCAGCAGCGCCCGGACCCGGGCGGCGAGCTCCCGCGGGCTGACCGGCTTCGTCATGTAGTCGTCGGCGCCGAGGTCCAGGCCGAGCAGCAGGTCGTCCTCGGTCGAGCGGGCCGTGACCAGCAGGATCGCGACCGTCGACTCGGCCCGGATGATCCGGCACACGTCGAGGCCGTCGACCAGCGGCATCATGACGTCGAGGACCAGCAGGTCGGGCCGGCGCGACCGGCACTGTTCCAGGGCGAGCCGCCCGTTGGGGACGGTCAGGACGCTGTGGCCGTCCCGCTCCAGGTACAGGCGGATCAGTTCGGCCTGCTTCGGGTCGTCTTCGGCGACCAGGATCCGTGCGCTCATCGCCGATCATTGTCGCGCGCAGGATGTGAAGAACCTGCGAAACCTCGTTCGGGTTTCGATCCGGCGCACACTTCTTCATCAGTTCCCAACGACCGGCTCCGCACCATCACCGGCATGTGTGGATTCCTGGTCTTCATCAGCGCCTCCGGTGAGGTCGAGACCGACCGGCTCGCCGAGGCCCTCGACCTGCTGCGCCACCGCGGGCCCGACGAGACGACGCTGCACGTGGAGGACGGTGCCGCGTTCGGCTTCCAGCGGCTCGCCATCGTCGACGTCGCGCACGGCCGGCAGCCGGCGGTGTGGGGCTCGTGGACGGTCGTGTTCAACGGCGAGATCTACAACTACCTGGAGCTGCGCGCGGAGCTGGCCCGCGACCACGCGGCGGTCTTCGCCACCGAGGGGGAGGCGGAGGTCCTCGCGGCGGCGCTGCACCACTGGGGGCCGTCGGCGGTGCGCCGGCTGCGCGGGATGTTCGCGATCGTGGCGCTGGACCGGGCGACCGGCACGGTGCACGCGTTCCGGGACCCGTTCGGCATCAAGCCGCTGTACCACCTGACGACGCCCGACGGTCTCTACCTGGCGAGCGAGAAGAAGGCGCTGCTGCCCTTCGCCGGCACCGGGACCCGCGTCGACACGGCGGCCCTGTCGCATTACCTGACCCTGCAGTACGTTCCGGAGCCGGAGACGCTGCACCCGTCGGTGCGCCGGCTGCCCGCCGGCCATGCTTTGACAGTACATGCGAAAAAAACGGAAATAAGCGCATACTTTCGGCACTCGCTGCGGCCGGTGCAGCGGCCGGACGCGATCACGGCCGTCCGCGACGCGCTCAGGGACAGTGTGCACGCCCACCTGCAGGCGGAGGTGCCGCTGGGCGCGTTCCTGTCCAGCGGCATCGACTCCACCGCCGTCGTCGCGCTCGCCCGCGAGAAGCACCCGGACATCCACACGTACACCGTGGGCTTCGACGACGAACGCTACAGCGAGATCGAGGCGGCGTCGGAGACCGCGGCCGCGCTCGGCGTCCAGCTGACCGCGACCCTGGTCCACGACGCCGACGTGATCGCCGAGCTGCCGCGCATCGTCTGGCACCTCGACGACCCCGTCGCCGACCCCGCGATCGTGCCGCTGTGGTTCCTGGCCCGCACCGCCGCCCGCGACGTCACCGTCGTGCTGTCCGGGGAGGGCGCCGACGAGCTCTTCGCCGGCTACGAGATCTACCGGGAGCCGGCCGCGCTCGCCGGCGTCGCCGGGCTGCCCGCCCCGCTGCGCCGCGGCCTGCGCGCCGTGTCGGCGGCGCTGCCGGAGGGGGTGCGCGGCAAGAGCTTCCTGGAGCGGGCCACCACCCCGATCGACGAGCGCTACTACGGCAACGCCCGCATCTTCGGCACCGCGGAGAAGGCCCGCCTCATGCGCGGGCCGGCCGACCCGCACACGACGGTCACGGCGCCACTGTACGAGGCTGCCGCCCACCTCGACGACGTGGCCACCATGCAGTACGTCGACCTGCACACCTGGCTGCCCGGCGACATCCTCACCAAGGCCGACCGGATGTCGATGGCGCACTCGCTGGAGCTGCGGGTGCCGTTCCTGGACCGGGCCGTCTACGCCGCCGCCGCGCAGCTGCCGACGGCGTTGAAGCTGGCGAGGACGACGAAGTTCGCGCTGCGGGAGGCGATGCGCGGCATCGTGCCGAACGCGGTCGTCGACCGCCGCAAGCTCGGCTTCCCCACGCCGACCCGGGTCTGGCTGCGCGGCGAGATCGGCGTGTGGGCCGGCGACGTGTTCGCCGACGCCGCCGTCGACCACCTGCTCGACCTCAGCCACGTCCAGCGCCTCCTCGCGGCCCACCGCCGCGGCGACGCCGACCAATCCCGCAAGATCTGGACCGTGTTGATGTTCTGCCTCTGGTACGGCCAGCAGAACGCTCCGTCGCCCCGGCCCTGCTCCCGCTCTGAGCGCATCCGGCCCACGGTGTGAACCCGCGGCGTGCTGCGCGCTACAGCGTGTCGCCGACGGCGGCGGCGACGGCGCGCAGCCGCTCCTCGGTCAGCGGCACCGGCGGCGCGCCCGACGAGCCGGTCAGCGTGATGCCGAACAGCGAGCCGTTCGACCGTTTGGCGGCGGTCAGCACGCCGTCGGTGCCGTCCACGGAGTACATGCTCTGGTCGGCCAGGGACATGAGGAAGAGCGGGTCGTCGGCCCGCGCCCTGCCGTGCTGGACGCTCAGGTCGAGCCGGAGCCGCAGCCCTGGGTCGGACTCCACCAGGCAGCTGTAGGTCACGACCCCGCCCGCCTCCGCGCGTGGCCGTTCCGTGACCGCCGGCAACGGCGTCTCGAACAGCGTGGCGAGGGCCTGCCCGTCGACATGGCCGCAGGCGTCGCGCACCTCGGCGGCCGGCTTCGACGGGCGGGCCGCGTTGTCGTCCACGCTCAGGTTGTAGCTGCACGCGAACCCGAGCACGACCGCCGCGACCGTGAAGAGGACCTTCTGCCACGTCGGCCGCGCCCTCCGGCGCTCGCGCGCCGCCGCGATCCGCTCGGTGAGCAGTTCCCTGTCGATCACCGGTTCCTCCGCCGCGCCGTACCCCACCCAGACCCGGGCCGCGACCACTATGCGGTCATGACCGCCGCCCGTCAACGCGGTCCGCGAGAACCATGATCCGCATTCCGCCCATCGGCCACGCTTGAAGACCCATCGTGCGGCTCGACGAGGTCGCATCAACCGTTCGGATCTGCCGCCCGCCAGATCGACGAAGAACGACACCACAAGGGGATGAAATTCGGAGGGTCGGGAGGTGTCATACTCGCCGACGTGGATGCCGTCTCACAACCGCAGCACTTTGACACTCCGCGGCTGTCCGCCGCCGGGCGCGACGAACTCGCGCGACGATGGGCACTCACGTATGCCGCTTCAACCATGCATTTCGTGCGATGGAAAACGGTTCAATTCGAACGCTTCGAGGGCTCGGGTGAGTGGCGCCAGAAGCAGTTCGTCACGTATCACGGCCACCCGGGTAAACCACCGCTGAACATCGACGCGGCGGCACAGGAGCGGTTCGTCGAGCTCGTCGCACGGCAGCCCCCGCCGGACGACGCGGACAACGGCCTGGGCGAGCTGCTGATTCTCGGCGAGGAGGCGACCGTCACCGGCTGGGATCCGGATCGACCGGGTCGCACCACCATACTGAGGGCCGATCCGATCGACGGCACCAGCAGCCTGGCCCATTGCGGAGACGGATTCGCCACCGTGGTGACCGTCGAATCACGTAGGCAGCCCGGCGCGGATTGGAAGCACCTGGGCGGCGCCATCGTCCGCAGCGACGGCTTGACGGTTTCATGGTCACGCACCCAGGTCCAGGCACATCACGTGGTCCTGGACCTGTCGCGGCTGGACGCAGACAAGCGGCCCAACATCATCGACCTGGGCCCGATCCCACCGTTTGCCGCCGTCGAACTCGACGAGGACGTCCGGCAAGCCGTCGCGACGTCGGGCGCCAGCGTGGCCGCCCACAGCTCCAAACGCCGGGAGGCGCTGCGGGCCAAGTTCCCAGATCTCCAGGTGCTGTCGAACCACCTGGACTATCGGGCAGGAACGACGGCGGCCTGGCAACTCTGCAACGGAATGCTGGGATTCATTGTCGAGCTCAATGCGACGACGATCCATGACTCCGCCCACCTGCTTCCGTACACCCTCCTCGGTGGCAACATAGTGACGCACGAATACGAGCCGGTCCGGATCATAGAGCTCATTCAGGATCACGCGGACCCGACCAATTTGGAGAAGGTCGTCCCACCGTACATCGCGTTCACCGACCGTGAGTCGCTGGAGATCGTCAAGGCCGCGGCGAGAGCGGACGGCCGCTCGCGATGAACGCCCCGGGAACAGATGCGCCGAGCACAAGGATCTTCTGCAGCTACCGACGGGCGGATGACGCGGACCTGTTCAACGGTGTCGTGCGCAACCTCGTACGCGATCTACGGTCCTACTACAAGGCCGACACGGGCCAGACCTTGGAGATTTTCCTCGATCGCGACGAGCTGCGATGGGGTGACGATTTCGAGTCTGCGATATCGCAGGCGGTGCAGGACGCGGCGTTCTTCATGCCGATCATCACCGCGAACTACTTCGAGAGCGAGTGGTGCCGCAAAGAATTCTACGGGTTCTACAGCAAGGCCCAGTCGCTCGGCGTCGCCGAACTGATCCTCCCGGTGGTGCTCGCAGGCTCGCACCTGATCTCTTCGAGCGGATCCGACTCCATCGCCCGCATCATCGCGACCATCCAGCATTTCGACTGGTCGGACCCCTGGCAACAGGGAGCAGACTCGGCCGCTTGGCGGACGGCGATCACGCGAATGGTTCAACGCATCCGCGAACTTCAGGACAGCGCCGAAGCCCGCCTCACCGCGAACCTGCTCTCAGACAGCACAGCCGATTCCGCCGACCCGACGGACCATCAGGCCGGCGGCCGTCCCGCGGAGGGAGCGCGCGACCGCGAAACCGGTCAGGTGCTGAGCGAAGTCGTGGTCAGCTTCGCCGATGTCAGCAAGCTCGCCTCGGATGCGGTCGCACTGCTCGCCGCCATGGACGAGGGGCTGCGGCAGATTCCGAGCGACTCCGCGAACAGCCGCCTCGAGCGGGCACGGTTCAGCGCCGACTTCGGACCCAAGGCTGTCGCGTTGGACCGGCGAGCGGCAGACGCGGTGGGCCAGGCGCTCGACATCGATGTCCGCCTGCGGCGCATGTACTCGGAAGCGTCGGCCAACGGCCGGAGCTGGGGTTCCGAAGACCTGAAGCGAGAGATCCGTCAGGGCTCGCAGGCGGTCGGCTCGGCGATGGACGACCTCGTCCCGGTCAGTTCGGCCGCCAATCGCCTGCGAGGGCCCGGACTCAAGACGGTCAGCATCCCGATCAGCCGCCTGATCCAGTCCTTGCGAGACCTATCGCTGCTCATCGACCGATGGGAGACATGGCTGTGAGCAGCGGACGGCCTTGCCCGCCGATCGGGCGGGATCCGGTCCCGGCCTGGCTGCGCGGGTGGCACGACGGCAATGATGCCGCTGGAGCCGGACCGCGTGCCCACGGCACGCGATCCGACCACGGCAGGTAGGTGGATGCCGCGCAGGAGGTCTACCGGAGGCCGGACAGCACCCGCCGCACCGTCAATCGGTGACGGGGTCAGGGGGAGCAGGCGGACTCGACGCGGCGGACGGCGTCGGCGTAGTCGGGGACGGTGGACATCGCCGCGGCCAGGCGCAGGTAGGGCAGGGCCTCGCGGGGCTTGTTCTGCCGCTCCAGGGTGCGGCCCAGCAGGTGGTGGGCGTAGTGGTCGGTCGGGTCGCGGTCGACCAGGGCGCGCAGGTGCGTCTCGGCGCGGTGCAGCTGGGCCGAGGCGAAGTAGGCGCGGGCCAGCCACAGCCGGACCTCGGCGTTGCCCGGCTCCTGGTCCAGGACGGTGGCGAGGATCTTCGCGGCTTCGATCGGGTCGCCGGCGTCGAAGTAGAGGACTCCCCTGCGGTACTCGGTCATGACGTCGTCCATGGCAGGGATCAACTGCGCGAGGGCCCGGCGCATTCCTCAGTGGGTCTTCAGCCACCCGATCAGGTCGTCGAGGACGCGGTCCTGCTCGGGCTCGTTGAAGACCTCGTGGTGCAGGTCGTCGTAGATGTGCAGGGTGAGGTCCCGGGAGCCGGCCCGGTCCGCGATGAGGCGGCTGCCGGCCGGGTCGACGAGCTTGTCCGAGGCGCCGTGCAGGACCAGGGTCGGCAGGGTGAGCGACGGCAGGCGGCGCTGGAACACGGCCATCTGGGTGAGCATGGCGCCGCCGATGCCCGCGGGGACCTTGCCGTGGTAGACGAGCGGGTCGGCGTCGTAGGCGGCCACGACCGCCGGGTCCTTGGAGATGTACGCGGAGTTCAGCGCCTGGACGGGGGTCGCCGGCGCGATCCGGCCGAGGACCTTCGCGACGGCGATCGCCGGCTTGCCGATCCCGGAGCCGGGGACGACGGGCGTGCCGGACAGGGCGAGCGCGCGCAGCGACGCCTGGTGGTCCAGGGCGTAGGCGAGCGCGATCATGGCGCCCATGCTGTGCCCGATGAGGAACGGCGCCTGGCCGGGGTGACGGGCGGCGACCTCGCCGAAGAGCAGGTGCAGGTCGGCGGTGTACTCGTCGATGCTGCGCAGGTACATCCGCTTCCCGCCGGAGCGGCCGTGGCCGCGGTGGTCGGGCGCGTAGACGGCCAGGCCGAGCTCGCCGAGGCGGGCCACGACGTGGTCATACCGCCGGGCGTGCTCCCCCATGCCGTGGGAGAGCACGACGACCCCCTCGACGTTCGATGGCGTCCAGGCGTCGTAGACGATGCGGACCCCGCCGCCTCCGGTGAGGCTGTGCTCCTCGCGCTGCATTGCTGCATCGTCCGCCGAGCAAAGCCCTGAAGCAAGGGCGAACGCAACCCGCGAGTAACAAAGTCCCTGCGCCGCCCGCAAGAAACGGCGCAGGGACGATCAGGCGGCGGCGCGCTCGGCGGCGCTGCGCTCCACGCAGAACTCGTTGCCCTCGGGGTCGGCCAGGGTGACCCAGCCGGTGCCGTCGTCCTTGCGGAAGTCGGCGACCAGCGTGGCGCCCAGGCCGAGGATGCGCTGGACCTCCTCGTCCCTGGAGACGTCGGTGGGCTGCAGGTCGAGGTGGATGCGGTTCTTGCCGGTCTTGCCCTCCGGCACCTGGACGAACAGCATCCCCGTCGAGCCGTCCGGGGCGTTCAGCGCCGCCTCGGTGTGCTCCGGCAGGTTCGGGTCGTCGGGGTCCTCGCGGAACCCTGTGACGGCGGCCCAGAACAGGGACAGGTCGTAGCACTTGGCGCAGTCGACGGTGATGTGCCTGATTCGTACGGTCATGCACCCACCTCACCAGTTCCGTAAACGGAACGCACCCGTATTTCAGAACCCTCTCGCGAGGCGATGGTACGCCTGGTTCCAGCGGACCTCCTTGGCGAACTGCCGAACCGTCGTGTCCGCGTCGATGACGAGCAGCTCCGTGCCGGTCATGTCCGCCAGGTCCGCCAGCTCCTCGGTGCCGACGGCGAACGACAGCACCGTGTGGTGCGGGCCGCCGGCCGTCAGCCACGACTCCGCCGACGTCGACAGGTCCGGCCGCGGCTTCCAGACCGCCCGCGCCACGGGCAGCTTGGGCAGCGGCGCGGTCGGCGTGACCACGTCGATCTCGTTGGCGACGAGCCGGAAGCGCTCGCCGAGGTCGGCCAGGCCGAGCACGACGGCGGGGCCGGGCGTGGCGTCGAAGACGAGCCGCACCGGGTCCTCGCGGCCGCCGATGCCGAGCGGGTGGATCTCGCACGACGGCGTGTCGAAGGCGATGCTGGGGCACACCTCGAGCATGTGCGCGCCGAGGATGACCTCGTTGCCGGGCGTGAGGTCGTACGTGTAGTCCTCCATGAACGAGGTGCCGCCACCGGGAGCCATCGCCTTCAGGGTGCGCACGAGGACCGAGGTCTTCCAGTCGCCCTCGCCGCCGAAGCCGTAGCCGTCGGCCATGAGCCGCTGCACCGCGAGGCCCGGCAGCTGGCGCAGCCCGCCGAGGTCCTCGAAGTTGGTGGTGAAGGCCTTGAACCCGCCGGCGGTGAGGAACGCGCGCAGGCCGAGCTCGATGCGGGCCGCGTAGCGCAGCGACTCGGCCCGGTCCTCCTTCAGGGCGGCGGACACCCGGTAGGTGTCGTGGTACTCCTTGACCAGGTTGTCCACGTCCGCGTCGGATGTCGCGTCCACCGAGGAAACGAGGTCGTTCACGCCGTACGTGTTGACGGAGACCCCGAAGCGCAGCTGCGCCTCGACCTTGTCGCCCTCGGTGACGGCGACGTCGCGCATGTTGTCGCCGAAGCGGGCCAGCTTCAGCGACCGCATCTCCGTGAAGCCGGCGGCCGCGCGGGCCCACGCGCCGATGCGGGCGGTGACCCGCGGGTCGGTGACGTGCCCGGCGACGGTCTTGCGGGCCACGCCGAGCCGGGACTGGATGTAGCCGAACTCGCGGTCGCCGTGGGCGGCCTGGTTCAGGTTCATGAAGTCCATGTCGATCTCGGCCCACGGCAGCGCCACGTTGGCCTGCGTGTGCAGGTGCAGCAGCGGGGTACGCAGCGCGTCGAGCCCGGAGATCCACATCTTGGCCGGCGAGAACGTGTGCATCCACGCGACCACGCCGACGACCGACGGGTCGGCGTTCGCTTCGAGGCAGACCCGCAGGATGTCGCCGGCGCTGGTGAGCACCGGCTTCCACACCACGCGCACCGCGATGTCCGGCGACTCGTCCAGCGTCGCGGCGATCTGCCTCGACTGGGCCGCGACCTGGTCGAGCGTCTCGGGGCCGTAGAGCCCCTGGCTGCCGGTCAGGAACCAGACCTCGTGCGTCATGTTGTGCTCCTCTGCCCGCCCTGCGGCTGGCCGTAGACGTTCTGGTAGCGGTCGTGCAGCGAGGCGACGGCCTGATCCGGCAGCCGCTCGACGGCGCCCAACTGCCGGGCGAAGTGCATGGTCCTGGCGACGTCCTCACACATGACCGCCGCCTTCACGGCGGCCTTCGCGGTGGCGCCGATGGTGAAGGGGCCGTGCTGCAGCATCAGCACTGCCGGTGACGGGTGCCCGGTGAGCGTCTCGACGATGCCGCGGCCGATCGCGTCGGAGCCGATCAGCGCGAACGGCCCGACCGGGATGTCGCCGCCGAACTCGTCGGCCATCGCGGTGATCGAGCACGGGATCGGCTCGCCGCGGGCGGCCCACGCCGTCGCGTACGGGCTGTGCGTGTGCACGACCCCGCCGACGTGCGGCATGTGCCGGTACACGTACGCGTGCGCCGCGGTGTCCGACGACGGGGCGCGGTCCCCCTCGACGAGCTTGCCGTCGAGGTCGCAGACCACCATGGCCTCGGGGGTCAGGTCGTCGTAGGAGACCCCCGACGGCTTGATCACCAGCAGGTCCGAACCCGGGACGCGGGCGGACACGTTGCCCGACGTCCAGGTGACCAGGCCCCAGCGGATCAGCTCGGCGTGCAGGTCGCAGACTTCCCGCCGGAGCTTCGAGATCACTGGGCCACCTCCTCGCGCAGCGCGCGGAGGCGGTGCAGGACCTCGTTGCCGCCGGGGCGGCCGAAGTAGTCATGCAGCTGCCGGTATTCGGCGTAGAGTCGGTCGTAGACGTCGGCGGCGGCGTCGTCGGGCGTGTAGACGGCCCGCTTCACCTTGCCCATCGCCGCCGCGGCGGCCCGCACGTCCGGGTATTCGCCGGCGGCGACCGCGGCGTGGATCGCCGAGCCCAGCGCCGGCCCCTGCTCGGAGTCGATGACGCTGATCGGGCGGCGCAGCACGTCGCTGTAGAGCTGCATGAGGAACGTGTTCTTGAGCAGCCCGCCGGCGGCGATGAACTCGGTCACCGGCACCCCGGCGGTCTCGAGGGTCTCGACGATGGTGCGGGTGCCGTAGGCGGTCGCCTCGATCAGCGCCCGGTAGACGTCCTCGGGGCGGGTGGCGAGGGTCTGCCCGACGATGACGCCCGACAGGTGGTGGTCGACGAGCACGGAGCGGTTGCCGTTGTGCCAGTCCAGCGCGACCAGGCCGTGCTGCCCGGGGCGCTGCGCGGCGGCCGCGGCCGTGAGCTGGTCGTGGTCCGCGGACGCGAACCCGGCGAACCAGCCGAAGATGTCGCCGACGCCGGACTGTCCGGCCTCGTAGCCGTACAGTCCGGGGATGATGCCGTCGGCGACGACCCCGCACATGCCGGGCACGTCGGCAAGGGTCGCGCCACTCATCACGTGGCACGTGGAGGTGCCCATGATGGCGACGAGCTGCCCGGCGTCGACGGCCTGCGCGGCCGGGGCGGTCACGTGCGCGTCGACGTTGCCGACCGCGACCGCGATCCCCTCCGGCAGCCCGGTCCACCCGGCGGCCTCGGCCGTCAGCCGGCCGGCGAGCCCGCCGAGCGGCGACAGCGGCCCGTCGGTCTTGTCGAGGAACGCGCCGAAGCCGGTGTGCAGCGCCTCGAAGTAGTCCCGCGGCGGGTAGCCGCCGTCCTGGTGGGCGCCCTTGTAGCCGGCGGTGCACGCGTTGCGGGTCTCGACCCCGGCCAGCTGCCACACGATCCAGTCGGCGGCCTCGATGAAGCGCTCGGCCCGGGCGAAGACGTCGGGGTCCTCCTCCAGGACCTGCAGCGCCTTCGCCAGCTGCCATTCAGAGGAGAGCTTCCCGCCGTACCGCGGCAGCCACGCCTCGCCACGCGATGCGGCGAGCGCGTTGATCTGGTCGGCCTGCCGCTGCGCGGCGTGGTGCTTCCACAGCTTCGGGTAGGCGTGCGGCCGGTCCGGCAGGACGTCGCTCAGCGGCGTGCCGTCGGCGAGCACCGGCAGGAACGTGCACGCCGTGAAGTCGGTCGCGATGCCGACCACCTGCGTGGCGTCGATCCCGGTGAGCGCGGCCGGGACGGCGTGCCGCAGCACGTCGACCCAGTCGGACGGCATCTGCAGCGCCCAGTGCGGGGGCAGCGCCTCGCCGGTCGCCGGGAGGGTCCGCTCGACCGCGCCGTGCCGGTACTCGTGGACGGCGGTGCCCACCTCCGCCCCGTCGGCCACGCGGACCACGACGGCGCGGCCGGACAGGGTCCCGAAGTCGACCCCGACTACATATCTCGTCATTGTGATCTCCGCGCCACGGCCCGCTGCAACACGATGAACGCGAACAGCAGCGCACCGATGACGATCTTGGTCCACCACGAGCTGAGGGTGCCCTCGAACGTGATGATGGTCTGGATGAGGCCGAGCACGAGGACCCCGAGCACGGTGCCGAACAGGAAGCCGGATCCGCCGGTGAGGACGGTCCCGCCGATGACCACGGCCGCGATGGCGTCGAGCTCCATGCCGAGGGCATGCAGGCCGTAACCGGAGGACGTGTAGAAGGTCAGCAGCACGCCGCCGAGGGCGGAGCAGACGCCGCTGATCGTGTAGACGGCGATCTTCGTGCGCCCGACGGGCAGGCCCATGAGGAGCGCCGACTGCTGGTTGCCGCCGATGGCGTAGATGTTGCGGCCGATTCTGGTGTACGCCAGGACGTACGCGCCGACGAGCACCACGACGAGCGAGATGACGACGCTCCACGAGATGTGGAACCCGCCGAAGCGGATCTTGTAGTCGGCCAGCTCGGTCCACAGCGCGTTGTCGATGCGGATCGCCTCGGTGCTGATGACGTAGCACAGGCCGCGGGCCAGGAACATGCCGGCGAGCGTGGCGATGAAGGGCTGGATGTCGAAGAAGTGGATGATGCAGCCCATCGCGAGGCCGATCAGGGCGCCGACGAGCAGCACCACGGGCAGCACCGCGATCGGTGACCAGCCGGCCCGCACCAGCGACGCGAAGATCATCGTGGTGAGCGCGACGACCGCGCCGACCGACAGGTCGATGCCGCCGGTCAGGATCACGAACGTCATGCCGACGCCGACGACGAGCAGGAAGCCGTTGTCGATGAAGACGTTCAGGACGATCTGGGTGTCGTCGAAGCCGGTGTACCGCACGACGCCCGCGCCGTACATGAGACACAGCAGCGCCAACGTGGCCAGGACCGGGATGTGCCGCTGCTGCGGCCTGCGGATGACCCGCTTCTGCAACGACTCGAACGTCGTCATGCCGTGACCTCCACCTTCTGCGGCGCCTTCGGGGCGGGCGCGGACGGCCGGCGGCGCTGGAACTTCTCGCGGAACTTCGGCGCCTGGGCGAGGCACAGGACGACCACGACGACCGCCTTGAACAGCAGCGTCACCTCGGGCGGGATGCCGACGGTGTAGATCGTGATGTCGAGGGTCTTGATGATGACCGCGCCGAGGATGGTGCCGGCGATCGAGAACCGGCCGCCGGACAGCGAGGTGCCGCCGATGACCACGGCGAGGATCGCGTCGAGCTCGATGAGCAGGCCGGCGTTGTTGCCGTCGGCGCTGGACACGTTGGAGCTGATCATCAGCCCGGCGACGCCGGCGCAGAGCCCGGCGAACACGTAGACGATGAGGATCAGCCAGCGCGACTTGATGCCGGCCAGCCGGGACGCCTCGGCGTTGCCGCCGACGGACTCCAGCAGCAGCCCGAGCGCCGAGCGGCGCACGATCAGGCCGGCGATGACCGCGACGCCGACGGCGATGATGACGCTGAGCGGCAGGCCCAGCCAGTAGCCCGCGCCGATCATCTTGTACGGGCCGCTGTTGATCGTGATGATCTGCCCGTCGGTGATGAGCTGGGCGAGGCCGCGGCCGGCGACCATGAGGATCAGCGTGGCGATGATCGGCTGGATGCCGACGGTGGCGACGAGGAACCCGTTCCAGACGCCGAGCACCAGCGACAGCACGAGCGCGAGCCCGACGGCGGCCAGGACGCCGCCGACGCTGTTCTGGTCGTCCAGCTCGCTGATGCGCAGGCAGGCGAGCGCGCCGGCGATCGCAACGACGGCGCCGACCGACAGGTCGATGCCTCCCGTGGCGATGACCAGCGTCATGCCCAGCGCCACGAGCCCCAGCGGCGCGCTGGCCCGCAGGATGTCGATGATGCTGCCGTACAGGTGACCGTCGCGGAGCTCGATCTTGAAGAACCCGCCGGAGAAGAACACGTTCGTGACGAGCAGCAGCACGAGGATCGCCGCCGGCCAGAACAGCCTGTGCTTGGTGATCGCCGCCATCAGGTGCCGCTCGCAATCGTCTCGGTGAGGCGGTCGAGGTCGACCGCATCGGTGTTCTCCAGCTGGGTGACCAGCCTCCGGTCGCGCAGGACGCCGATGCGGTGGCTGAGGCGCAGCACCTCCTCCAGCTCGGCGGAGATGAACAGCACGGCCATGCCTCCGTCGGAGAGCTCGACGACCAGCCGCTGGATCTCGGCCTTGGCCCCGATGTCGATACCGCGGGTCGGCTCGTCGAGGATGAGCAGCCGCGGCTCGGTGATGAGCCACCGGGCCAGGAGGACCTTCTGCTGGTTGCCGCCGCTGAGGTTGCGGACCGGCAGCTCGGGGTCCTTCGGGTTGATGTTCAGCGCGTCGATGTACTTCTGGACCAGCTCGTCCTGCCGCCGGCGGGGCAGCGGGCGGGTCCAGCCGCGGGCCGCCTGCAGGGCGAGGATGATGTTCTCGCGGACCGACAGCTCCTCGACCAGGCCTTCGGTCTTGCGGTTCTCGGAGCAGTACGCGATGTCGTGGTCCATGGCGGTGCGCGGGCCGTGCAGGTTGACCGGCTTGCCGTCGATCTCGAGGCGGCCGCTGTCGGCCTTGTCGGCGCCGAAGAACAGCCGGGCGAGCTCGGTGCGGCCGGAGCCCAGCAGCCCGGCGAGGCCGACGACCTCGCCCTTGTGGATGGTGAGACTGAACGGCTCGACGGCGCCGGACCGGCCGAGCTCGTGCGCCCGGGCGACGGCCTCGACGCCCGAGAACGAGCGCTTGCCGGCGTCCTCGAGCCGCTCCAGCAGCGCCAGCTCCTTGCCGATCATGAGGCTGACGAGCTGGACCTGGCTGATGTCGGCGACGAGGTGCTCGCCGACCAGCCGGCCGTTGCGCAGGATCGTCATCCGGTCGCAGATCTCGTAGATCTGGTCGAGGAAGTGCGACACGAACACGATCGCGATGCCCTGCGCCTTGAGCTGCCGCATGATGCGGAACAGCTGAGCGACCTCGCCGGCGTCGAGGCTGGAGGTCGGCTCGTCGAGGACGAGGACCTTCGCGTCGACGTCGATGGCGCGGGCGATCGCGACCAGTTGCTGCACGGCGAGGGAGTAGGTCGACAGCTGTGCGGTGACGTCGAGGTCGAGCTCCATGCGCTGGAGCAACTCGGTCGCGCGGCGCCGCATGACGCCCCACTGGATCCGGCCGAACTTCGTCGGCTCGCGCCCGATGAAGATGTTCTCCGCGACCGAGAGGTTCGCGCAGAGGTTGACCTCTTGGTACACGGTGCTGATGCCGGCCTCGGTGGCCTGGTGCGGGCCGGCGAACCGGACCGGGCGGCCCTCGAGGGTGATCTCACCCTCGTCGATGTCGTAGACGCCGGTCAGCACCTTGATGAGCGTCGACTTCCCGGCGCCGTTCTCGCCCATGAGGGCGTGGATCTCCCCTTGGTACAGGCGGAAATCCACACCCTCAAGAGCCTTGACGCCGGGGAACTGCTTGCTGATGCCGCTCATGCTCAGCAGTGCGGTCCCCATGGTTGCGCCTCTCAGTACTTGCGGTTCGGCAGCGCGGCCTTGGCCTGCTCGGGGGTGAACGCGGACTCCTCCGTCAGCACCCGCTGCGGGATGGTCTCGCCGGCGACGACCTTCTTGGCCAGGTCCATGAGCTGGGGGCCAAGCAACGGCGAGCACTCCACGATGTAGTTGATCTTGCCCTCGGACAGGGCCGTCATGCCGTCCTTGACCGCGTCGACGGTGATGATCTTGATGTCGACACCGGGCTTCTTGCCGGCCGCGACGATCGCCTCGATGGCGCCCAGGCCCATGTCGTCGTTGTGCGCGTACAGCACGTCGATCTTCGGGTTGGCCTTCAGGAAGGCCTCCATGACCTCCTTGCCCTTGGCGCGGGTGAAGTCACCGGTCTGCGAGGCGATGACCTTGAACTTCGGGTCGGCCTTGATGACGTCGGCGAAGCCGGACTTGCGGTCGTTGGCCGGCGCGGAGCCGGTCGTGCCCTGCAGCTCGACGATGTTCACCGTGTCGGTCTTGCCCTGGTACTCCTTGACCAGCCACTCGCCGGCCTTCTTGCCCTCCAGGACGAAGTCGGAGCCGATGAACGTCTTGTAGAGCGAGGTGTCCTTCGAGTCGACCGCGCGGTCGGTCAGGATCACCGGGATCTTGGCGTCCTTGGCCTCCTTGAGCACGGTGTCCCAGCCCGACTCGACGACCGGCGAGAAGGCGATGATGTCCACCTTCTGCGCGATGTAGCTGCGGATCGCCTTGATCTGGTTCTCCTGCTTCTGCTGCGCGTCGGAGAACTTCAGGTCGATACCGGCGGCGGTGGCGGCCTCCTGGATCGACTTGGTGTTCGCCGTCCGCCAGCCGGACTCGGCACCGACCTGGGCGAAGCCCATCGTGATCTTGCCGTCGTCCTTCTTCGCGCCGCTGCCGGCGTCGCCTTCCTTCTCGCCGCCGCACGCGCTGAGCGCGCCTACGACCAGCAGACCGCCGAGCACGGCCGCGGACCACTTCTTCAGCACTACGCCTCTCCTCACGGGGTGTCTTGCGCCAGAGCTAGTGAACGTTCACATTCAAGGGCGGGCCGCCCCACCGCCGGGGTGTGTGGCAGTAGGGGTACCTCGCTCCGGCCTGGATTACATTGGCCGTCGCGCTTGTATGTCGAGAGTGTTAGCGTTCTCATCCCCGACGTCAAGTCCGTGACGTCGATTCGTGACCGGAGGTGCTCGTTGGCCCATCCCGCGCGCTCCGGGCGGGACCGCGCAGCCTCCGCTCGCGCCGCCTCCACCGCCCCCGCTTCCACCGAACGTGCTCCCACTCCTACGGAAAGTAGTGCTTCCGCCGCTCACGGCGGTCCAGGTTCGACGGACCGTGACGCACGGGCTGCTTCGCGTGATGTTCCGGCTCGCGGCCAGATGTCCCTGGGCAACCTGGCGCAGTCCTCGGACATCGAAGGCCGTGCGCCGGGACAAACCGGACCCATGCCCGCCGGTCGCCCGCCGGGCGGCGATGGGATTTTCACGGCGGTGCCGGTCCGGCGGCCCGGGTTCCCCTCCCCCACCGGGCCCGACCGCAGCCGGCGGGGGCCGGTCGCGCACGCCGGCGGCACGGCGCCCGACGCGGTGCCGGCGCCGCCGCCGCGCAAGGTCGGGATGCGCGACGTGGCGCGGCTCGCGGGGGTGTCGCACCAGACCGTGTCGCGGGTGCTCAACGACCTGCCGAACGTCAGCGACGGCACCCGCAGCCGGGTCCTGGACGCCGTGCGCATCCTCAACTACCGGCGCAACCTCGCGGCGCGGACGCTCGTGACGAGCAGGTCGCGCACGATCGGGCTGATCGGCTTCGAGACCACCCTCGCCGGGCCCGCGTCGATGATCTACGGGATCGAGAAGGCCGCCCGGGAGGCCGGCTACTACGTCAGCATCGCCACCGTCCGGTCGCTGGACCGGCACGCCGTCCTCGACGCCGTCGAGCAGCTGTGCGCCCAGGCGGTCGAGGGGATCATCGCGATCGCCCCGAAGAACTCCGTCGCCGACGCCCTCGCGCAGGCGCCGCCGGGCACGCCGGCCGTCGGGGTGGGCGGCGCCGACGACGGCGCCGTGCCGATGCTGCGGGTCGACAACGTCCGCGGCGCGTGCCTGGCCACCCGGCACCTGCTCGACCTGGGCCACCGCACCGTCCACCACGTCCCGGGCCCCGCCGACTGGCCGGAGGGCAGGGACCGGATCGACGGCTGGCGGCAGACGCTGCACGCCGCCGGGGCGCCCGTGCCGCCGGTCGCGGCCGGCGACTGGTCGGCCCGGTCCGGCTACCTGCGCGGGCAGCTGCTCGCCGCCGACCCCGCCGTCACGGCCGTCTTCTGCGGCAACGACCACATCGCCCTGGGCGTGCTGCGCGCGTTTCACGAGGCGGGCCGCACGGTCCCCGACGACGTGAGCATCGTGGGCTTCGACGACATGCCCGAGTCGGGCTACTTCCTGCCCCCGCTCACCACCGTCCACCAGGACTTCGCCGAGCTCGGGCGGCGCAGCGTCGACCTGCTCGTCGCGCGCCTCGACGGCACGGCACTGCCCACGACCCCCGTGCACCTGACGCCGTCGCTGGTCGTGCGCGCCAGCGCCGCCCGCACCGCCGGCGCCTAGGAACCCCGCGTGCCGCCGCCCGCGCCACTCGCGCCGCCCGCGCCGTCGGTGCCGTCGGTGCCGTCGGTGCCGTCGGTACCGTCGGTGCCGTCGGTGCCTAGGAACCTCGCGTGCAGCGGACCGACGGGGGCGGGAAGCCGTTGAACGACGAGGCGTAGACGCTGGTGTACGCGCCAGCGTTGCCGATGTACACCTCGTCGCCGGCCCGCAACCCGGCGGAGAGCTCCACGTCGAACAGGATGGTGTCCTGGCTGTCGCAGGTCGGGCCGGTGAGATGGCAGCGCTCGCGGGCCCCGGCCCGGCGCGAGTCGGTGACCGGGAAGCGCAGCTCTTTGCCCGTCTCGAGGCTCTCCATCAGCCCGTTGAACGCGCCGACGTCGAGATGGACCCAGCGCCGGCCGTGGCGTAGCGCGGTGCCGATGACCGAGGCCCGCAACGTGCCCGCCGCGGCGACGACGGCCCGGCCCGGCTCGATCACGACCGGGACGTCGTAGGGCAGCCCGGCCAGGCCCGTGCTGATCGCCGCCGCGTAGTCCGGCAACGGCGGCACCGGGCCGGCGTAGCGGGCCGGGAAGCCGCCGCCGACGTCCACCATCTCCAGCATCACCTGCTCGGCGGCGAGCTTGTCCATGACCTGCGCGACGGCGCGCAGCGGCGCCCGCCACGCCTGCGGGAGCAGCATCTGCGAGCCGACGTGGAAGGCGACGCCGAAGGGGCGCAGGCCCCGGTCGCGGGCGCCGAGCAGCAGGGCGGTGGCGGTGGCGACGTCGACGCCGAACTTGCCCTCGCTGGGCACGCCGCTGCGGATCTGGTGCGCGGCGAGCCGGACGAACACGGCCGCGCCGGGTGCGGCGGCGGCGAGCTTGTCCAGCTCCTCCTCGGAGTCGAACGCGAAGCGCCACAGGCCTCTCGCGTGTGCGCGGGCGATGTGGGCGACGGGCTTGACCGGGTTGCTGTACAGCACGCCGGCCGGGTCGACGCCGACGGTGGTCAGCAGGTCGAGCTCCGGCGCGGACGCGACCTCGAAGCGGCAGCCGAGGCCGTGCAGCTCCGCGAGGACCTCCGGGTGCGGGTTGCACTTCATGGCGTAGTGCACCGTCATGCCCGGCAGTCCCGCGGTCACGGCACGGTACCCGGCCGCCACCTTGTCCAGGTCGATCAGCAGCTCGGGCGTGTTCACGCGCTCGGCGGGCGCCACATCGGCCAGACCGGCGGGCCGTCCGGCAGCAGGATCGGCGGGCGGCTCTCGTAGCCGTGGCGCAGGTACAGCGCCCGGTTGCGCGGGTCGTTGGCCTCCAGGTAGGCGGGGATGCCGGCCCGGTCGAGCCGGCGGTGGTGCCGGGCGAGCAGCGAGCTGCCGATGCCGAGGTTCTGCCGCTCCGGCCGCACGGCTAAGAACGCCAGGTAGTGGTGCGGGACGATCGGGTGCTCCTCCTCCAGCATCGCGTCGAGCTGGCAGGCCCGGTCGAACGCGGGGCCGGCCGCCTCCTTGAGCCGCCGGTCGTAGTCGACCGGGGGCGGGATCGCGTGCGTGAGCGGGAACCACAGCGCGACGCCGGAAGGCCTGCCGTCGAACGGGTCGACGGTCGCGTACACCTCGCCGTGCCGCACCGCGTGCTCGGCGAAGATCGAGAAGTACTCGGGGCTGTGCTCGCGCCGGTCGTCGGCGTCCGGCGCCATCCACCGGGCGACCAGGCCGTCGCTCATGGCGGCGACGAGGACCTCGGTGATGGCGTCGGTGTCGACCGGTTCGATGTCGCGGACGACGACATCCTGTATGGCATGCGTCATGACCGTCCTCTTTCGATGTCCACGGTGGAGCCGGTGGTGGGAGCTGCGAGCGGTGGGAGCTATGAGTGGCGGACGACGTCGGCGGTGCGCGGCAGCGCGTGCGAGACGGGCAGCCCGGCGCCCTCCGGGATGACCCGCTGCTCGGCGCCGCGGCCGATGCCGGCGTAGGCGTCCGGCCGCGCGGCGCGCATGACCAGCGCCCAGATGATGCCGACGATCGCGAAGACGACGTAGGCGGCGGAGAAGACCCAGTTGAAGACCGAGTCGTTGTTGACCTGCAGCAGGTCGCCCAGCCCGATGACGGTCGCCGCGAGCACCGCACTGAGCAGCAGGAACGCCAGCAGCGGCGCGAGCTGCGCCCGCCAGAAGTTCTCCCGCCGGCGGTGCCTGAGGAAGAACGCGATGACCGCGGCGGACGCGCCCCACATGAGCATCAGCACGCCGAGACCGCCGACGACGGTGCCCCAGGCGAACAGGTGGATCAGCGGGTCGATGCCGGTCACCTGGAACACGATCAGCACCCCGAGCGCGAGCAGGCTCTGCGTGATCGACCCCAGCAGCGGCGCGCCGGTGCGCGGGTGCGCCACCCCCCACAGCCGGGGCAGCACCCGCTCCCGCCCCAGGGCGAACTGGTAGCGGGCGACCGCGGCGTGAAACGCCAGGGCCGCGGCGAAGACGCTGGTCAGGAACAGCACGTACCCGACGTTGATCAGCGCCTCGGGCACGTACGGCGAGACGAGCGCGAAGACCAGGTCGGTCTCCTGGTCCTTGGCCGCCTGCACGATGTTGCCGGAGCCGGTGTTCACCGACATCGCCCACGCCGAGACGCCGCACAGCAGGCCCGGCAGCAGGACCGCCCAGTGGGTGGCCCGGGCGATCGTGCGCTTGGGGTCCTTGGCCTCCTCGGACAGCACGACGGTCGCCTCGAAGCCGACGAAGCCGGCGATCGCGAGCACCAGCATCGCCGCGACCTCGGGGGTCAGCAGCTGCGCCGGGTCGAGCGCCTCGGTGCTCACCCGGCCGCCGGCCGGGTGGGCGACCATGATCGCGTCGTAGATGAGCACGATGGTGATCTCGGCGGTGAGCAGCACGGCGAGGACCTTGCCGCTGAGGTCGACCCACAGCACGCCGAGCACGGCGATGAGGAACCAGCCGACCAGCGAGCAGACGAACCAGCTGGTGTGGATCCCGCTGGCCTCCAGCACGCCCTTCGCCACGACGCCGAGCAGGCCGAACAGGCCGATCTGCATCGCCGCGTAGGCCGGCAGCGCGATGAACGCCGCCGCCACGCCGGTGACCCGGCCCAGCCCGTGGCTGATGTAGGAGTAGAACGCGCCGGAGTTGACGATGTGCCGGCTCATCGCCACGAACCCGACCGTGAACAGCGACAGGATCAGCGCCGCGACGAAGTACACCAGCGGCACGGCGATGTTGCCGACCACGGCGTAGATCGTCGAGATGGCGCCGAGGATCACGGTCAGCGGCGCCGCTCCCGCGACACCGAAGAACACGATGGACGGCACGCCGAGACGGTTGCTGGCCAGACCCCGGGTCACGATGTCGGGCCCGCTCGGTGCGAAACGCGCCATGTTCGGTCTCCTCACGCGGTCGGCCGTGCTGGTGCGCAGCTTCCCGCGGTGATAGTGGTGTCGGCCCACCGTGCGCGTCACCGGCGGCCGACAGCGAGCGCGGAGCCCACCGCCGCCTCTGTGTACTGGACGAGCTGGACCAGGTCGTCCGGCAGCGACGCCATGATCGCGGGCAGCTGCCGCATGCACTCGCGCTGCTCCTGGACGCCGGCGAAGACGTGCCTGGTCAGCCCGGTCGCGACGACCAGCGCGATGAGCGACCGGTCGTGCAGCCCCATGGACCGCCGGTGCGCGAGCGCCTCGGACAGCCGGATCGACTCCCACGCGGCGGTGTTGCGCTGCTCGGCGGTCTGCGGCAGGTACAGCGTCTGCGACGCGCTGAGCAGCTTGCGCCGGGTGACCGGCTCGACCACGCCGGCGCGCAGCAGCCGCTCGCCGACCTGGTCGGTCGCGTCGGCCGCGAGGTACGCCAGCCAGGTGCGGATCTCGCGGTGCTGCGGTTGCGCGATCAGCAGGTCGAGCACGGTGTGGGCCAGGGAGTCCCCGGGCGGCTCCTGGCTGACGACATACAGGTCGCCGGTCATGGCGCGCAGCCGTCCGTACAGCATCAGCTCACCCAGCAGGGCGGAGGCCAGCCCGAGCCCGGCGGCACGTGGGTGCAGCCTGGACCGGCCGGTTCGATCGTCGTGGGCAATCAGGTAATAGCTGTTGGCAAGCATCGCGACCACGGCTCCCTCGAGATCTGCCCCGAGCACGTCAGCGAACAACCAGCAGCATGTGCTGGCTTCGATGTCCCCGAGCATCATGTACCAGACACGGCGCGTAGTGCAACGAGTACTAGACTCGGGGTATGCGCATCACGCAAATTGCATATGATCAATACCGTGGACATTGACGCCGCAAAGGACGAGGGCCCGACGCTTCGCCGCCGTCGACTGGCCGCGGAACTGAAGAAAAGTCGCGAAGAAGCCGGATTCACGCAGGAATCCGTGTCCCGGCACTTCGAGTGGCACTCGGCCAAGGTCACCAGAATTGAGAACGCACGCGTGCCGGTCAACGCCCGGGACGTCAACGACCTGCTGACCCTCTACGGGGTCAGCGACCCGGCCTACCGGGAGGCGCTGCTGGCCCTGGCCCGGCAGAGCAAGCAACGCACGTGGTGGACCGACTACCGCGACGTCATGCGGCCGGGGAACTTCGTCGGCATGGAGGCGGACGCGTCGATCACCCGCGTGTGGGAGCCCATCGTGCTGCCGGGCCTGCTGCAGTGCGAGGACTACATGCGGGCGCTGATCGGCATCGGCCGTCGCAACGACACCAGGGAGTCGATCGAGCGGCGGGTCTCCCTGCGCCGGCTGCGCCAGGAGCGCCTCACCGCGGCCAGCCCGCTGCAGCTCGTGGCCCTCTTCGACGAGTCGGTGATCCACCGGGTCGTCGGCGGCCCGGCGGTGATGCAGGAGCAGTACCGCAAGATCATCGACGTCGCGGCGCTGCCGAACGTGTCGGTGCGGATCGTGCCGTTCACCGCCGGCGAGCACCCGTTCATGGGCGGGCCGATCACGTTCCTGGAGTTCCCGGACGTCGCCCACTTGGATGTCATCTACCTCGAGGGCCTTGCCGGGGACTACTACGAGGAGCAGCCTGCGGAGGTCAAGCGCTACCGCGACGAGTTCGAGCGGCTCGAGACGAAGGCCCTCAGCGAGGCGTCGACGGTGCGCCTGATCGAACGCCTGCTCGCCTGAGCCGGCGGCCGCTCCCGCGCGGCCGGCTCAGCTCACGAGAAAGGAGGTGAACGTTTTGCCCGCTCAATTCACCGGCGCCGGCTGGCGTAAAAGCAGTCACAGCAACGGCAACGGCGGCAACAACTGTGTGGAAGTCACAGTCGCTGCCTCCGCTGTCGGTGTGCGCGACAGCAAGAATCCGGACGGAGCCGTTCTACGGTTCAGTCCAGCCGCTTGGAAGTCGTTCCTGTCCGACGCCAAGCACGGCAATTTTGATGTGATCAGCTGACGCTTTTCCCGATTCCTCGATCCCGTGCATGAATGATCGCGCTTGGGCTGGTGTGTCATTTGCATCAGCCCATGCGTGAAGATACCGGCCGATGCTATTCCCGCCGGTTCGCCGGCGCTACCGTCGACTTTCGCAGTATCTGTAACGGCACCGTCACCCGTTGATCTTCGGGAGGTGCTTGAATCGCCGGGTGCGCCTGTCGTTGACCACCCCCTCCGTGTCCGACGCCCACGCGGTGCAGACCCTGCACGGCTGGCTCCTGCGCGATCCCGGCCTGGCCGCCGACGCCGACATCAGCCAGCGCAGCTCCGCGGGCGGGCACATGGGCGCGCTCGACGTCATCGACCTCGTGCTGACGCACGCGGTGGCGGTCGGGGGGCTCGTCCTGGCGTTCGCGTCGTGGCGGCGGGCCCGGCCGGACGCGCCGCCGATCGTGTTCACCGTCGAGGGGATCTCGGTGACCGCTTCGGACTCCTCACCCGAGACGCTCGAACGGATCCGGGCGACCCTGCTCGCCGCGCTGCCACCCGCGCCGTCGCCTGCTCCCGGGCCTGCGCCTGCGCCCGCGCCCGCGCCTTCTCCGGGGCCGCCGGCGCCGCCTGTACCGTCGCCACCGCCGCCCACACAGGACGACGATGCGGCTGCCTGATCCGCTCGCCTCCAGGGCGGTCCTCGTGGGTGCCGGCGCGTTCGACGTCCTGGAGCCGCTGCCCGCGGTCCCCAACAACCTGCGGCACCTCGCCGCGCTGCTCACCGACCCCGACATCTGGGGGCTGCCCGCGGCGCACTGCACGGTCGTGCAGGACCCGGCATCCGCCGACGACATCCTCGACGCGCTGCACGACGCCGCCCGGGACGCGCGCGACGCGCTGGTGTTCTACTACGCGGGGCACGGGCTCATCGAGCCGGACACGTTCGAGCTGTACCTGACGCTCCCCCGCACCACGCCGTCGCCCATCCACGGTGCCGTGCGGTTCGAGGACGTGCGCCGCCTCATCGCCGGGGCGCGCCGCTGCCGCTCCAAGGTCGTGCTGCTGGACTGCTGCTACAGCGGCCTGGCCCTGGCCGGCGCGATGGGCGACCCCGCGACCGTCGCCGACCGGGTCGTGGTCGGCAACAGCTACGTGCTGACCGCCGCCGCCGAGACCGCGCTCGCCTACGCGCCGCCCGACGAGGAGTTCACCGCCTTCACCGGCGAGCTCGTCACCGTCCTGCGCGACGGGCTGCCCAACGGCGCCGACGTGCTGGAGATGGAGGCGGTGTACTGGCAGCTCGCCGCCGAGCTGTCCGCGAAACGCCGGCCGATGCCACAGGCCCGCGCCCGCAACGACGGCCACGCCATCGCGCTCGCCCGGAACCGGGCCGGCCGGGCGCCCCTGTCGGCACCGCCACAGCAGCCGGTCGCTCCGGCGTACACCACCGCCGGCCGCGGACTGAACCCCTCCCGGCTCATCGCGCTGCTCGCCGACCCGCCCGGCGGCGTGACCGCCACCGACCTGCTCGTCGCGGCCGGCTCCACGCGGCCGACGCAGGAGGTGGCCGCGCTCGCGTACGCCATGCGCACCGACCCCTCGGTGGGCGTCCTGCTCGACGCCGCCGCCCGCCGCTCCCCCGGGACCGTCGCGGGGCTCGTCGCGGACCTCGAGGAACTCGGTCTCGGCCCGATCGCCGATGACGTCGTGCGGTCCGCCGCGGCCGGCGACGGGCGGCGGATCGTCGCGCTCGGCCCGCTGCTCGGCGACCGGCAGGCGCCCCTGCTCGACGCCGCCGTCCGCAACCGCATCGGCCGGCCCGCGGCGATGATCGCGCTCGTCGGCGCCCTGTGGACGTCGGGGCTGCGGGACGCGGCCGAGGCGGCGCTGCGCCGGGTCAGCGCGTCCATGCCCGCCGCCGACGCCGCCGCCCTCGCCGACGCCCTGCGCGACGGCGGGCACGAGGAGCCGGCGTTCCACCTGTACGAGGTGGCCGCCGACGTCATCGTCGAGCGACCACCGGCAGCCGTCGTCGACCTGGCCGCGGCGATGGTCCGCGCCGGCCACGGGGCGCAGGGCACCGCGCTGGTCGACGGCGCCGCCCGGGCGTGCGCGAATCCCTCCGCCGCGGCGGAGCTGCTCGACGCGCTGCGGCACGCGGAGCTGCCGGCCGGCGACGCCATGGCGCGGCTCGCCGGGCGGTTGCCGGACCCCGACCTGCTCGCCCTCACCGACCTGCTCCGCGACGGTCGCAGCCCCGGCGACGCCCTGACCGTCCTGCAGCTGGCCGCGGCGGGGCGGCCGGTCGAGAGCACGATCGCGTACATCAGGCACCTGCACGACGCGGGCCGCCCGATCGACGCCAACCGGCTCCTGGAGCAGCGGGCCACCGCGACGGCCGGCTGGTCTCCCCCCACCGCGGACCCGCCGCCACCCGCCCCCGCCATCTCTTCCGGTGCCTTGCTGCTGAAGGCCTTCTCCGGTGCGTCGGTCGAGGAGCTGCGCGCCGCCCTGGCGGACCCGCCGCCTGGCGCACCGTCCGGGTCCGCGGCGCAGGCCGCTCCCGGGTCGGCGGGCGGCGCCGAGCCGGTGGTGTTCGCGTTGTCCGGCCGGGATCTGGCCGCGGCCGCGGTCGCGGCGGCCGCCGCCGGGCCGGACGTCGCGGTCCGGCGGGTCCTGACCACCGCCGCGGCCGGGTCGCCCGAGCGGGTCGCCGCGCTCGTCGCCGGCCTGCATCGCGCGACCGGCGGGGGCGACCTGGCCCGGCACACCGGCGCCGCCGTCGCGGCCCGCCCCGTCGCCGAGGTCGCCGAGATCGCGGTACACCTCATCGGGCACGGCGAGACGGTGGCCGCCGCCGACCTACTGCGGGCGCGGCAGCCCAGGCTGTTCAGCGAGCCGCTCGCCGCGCTCGACGCGCTGCTGCACGGGCGGCGGGCGCTGTCGCGCTCCGACCCGCTCGTCGCGGGCGTCGCCGGGGTGGTCGTCGCGTACGTCTGCGCCGACCCGGACGCCGACGCCGACGGGTTCGTGTCGGCGTTCCTGGCCGACGACCGCGCGTTCCGGTGGGACCTCGCCGAGCGGCTCGCCCGCGCCCCGGTCGCCACCGCCGCGGCGTTCTTCGCCCGTCTCTCCCCGCACGTGCGCTCCGGCTGCCACCGCGACTACGCCCAGGTCGCGGCGCGGGGCCGGCCGCCGGACCTGCTGGCGGCGTTCACCGGGATCCGGGACCTGCTGCCGGGGCACGTGCTGTTCGACTTCCTCGCCGCGGCCGGCGCGCAGTGCCCGATCGACGACCTGACGTCGTTCGTCGACGACCTCGTCGCCTGCGGCACCGCGCCCGAGCACTTCCGCCCCCTGCTGCGCGGGCCGGCCACGCCCGCCTCCTACGTGCTCGCCGCCTGGGTCGCCGCCAACCATCCGCACCTCACGGAGGCGCTGCCGTTCCCGGTGTCCGGCACGCGGCCGACCGCCGCGCGGATCGCCGCGCTGCAGAGCATCCGGGCGACGCTGGGCTCGACGCTGCAGGCGGCGATGTCACACCCGGTGCCAGGGCTGGAGGACGACGAGACGCTCCTGCTCGTCTGGCCGCTGGCGCGCGACGGGGTGCTCGCCTTCACCGACCGCGCCGTGCACCACGTGTGGGGCGTGCACTCGCGGCTGCGCTACGACGACCTGCACGCCGCGCAGGTGCGCAGCGTGGAGCGCTACGAGATGCGGGTCGTCACGCAGTCCGACACGGGGCCGACCGTCCAGGACTGGCGGCTCGATCCGCCCGGGCGCATGTCCGGCGGGGCCGCCCTCACCGCGGAACGGCTGGCCGAGGCGCTGCGGCGGGCCCGGGTCGCGGTGAACGAGGCGCTCGCCGTGCGCACCGGCGAGGCACCCTGAAACTTGTCACGCCGCGCAGTCAACCACCGGGGCGCCGGGTCGCATCAATGGGGTGGAACGTCCAGGGAAGGGACCCATCACGGTGCGCGCGGACCGCGAACATGACTTCAGCCTGTATGTGCAGGCGCGGATACCGCGCCTGCACCGGCTCGCATTCCAGCTGCTCGGTGACCGCCACAAGGCCGACGACGCGGTGCAGAACGCCCTGACCGTCCTCTACCAGCGCTGGTCCCGGATGCGCGACGTGGAGAACCTCGACGCCTACGTGCACACCATGGTCGTGCGGTCCTGCCTCTCCGACCGGCGGCGCTGGTGGGCGAGGGTCCAGCTGCGCGCGACCACCCCGGACGTGCCCGTCGCGGCCGACGACCCGCTCGTCGAGCAGCGGATGGTGCTGCGGGCGGCGCTGCGGCGGCTGCCGGAAGGGCAGCGCACGGTCGTCGTCCTGCGCTACCTGTGCGACCTGCCGGTCGCCGAGGTGGCGCGGATCCTCGGCCGCTCCGAGGGCACGGTGAAACGGCAGACCTTCAGCGGCCTGGGCAACCTGCGCCGCATGCTCGACGAGCGCACGAGGAGCGCGGCATGAACGACAACCCGTTCGCGATCCTGACCGACGAGCCCGTGCCGGACAGCCGGGTCGGGGTCGGCGACGTCATCGCCGCCGGGCGTGCCCGGGTGCGGCGGCGCCGCGGCGTGGTCACCGGCGTGTGCGCGGCACTCGTCGTCCTCATCGTCTCCGTCGGCGTCGCGGCCGCGGTACGGGCACCGCAGGGCACTCCCTCGGATCCCGCGCCGACGCCGTCGCCGACCGTCAGCGCCGACCCGTCCGGTTGTGTGGCCACCCGCCTGCCCGTCGGGGAGGAGGACATCGGCTCCGCGCACACCGACCCGAGCGGGCGCTACCTGGTGTTCAACCGGGCACCCGATCCCGGCCTGATCGTCGTGTACCGCGACGGCGTGGAGGTCCAGCGGTTCAGCGACGGGCAGCGGCTGCAGGTCACGGCGGTGAGCTCGGCCGGCACCGCCGTCGGCAGGCAGGGCGGGTCGCCCGACGGGGCCGCCTTCCGCACCACCACACAGGGGACGCTCGCCTTCCTGCCGAAGCCGTCCGGCGCCCTGTCGGTCAGCGCGCAGGGCATCAACGCCGCCGGCGACATCGTCGGCGAGGCCACCATGCCGGGCAAGAAGTTCCGCGCCGTCCTGTGGCGGCACAGCGCACCCGACGTCGCGGTGCTGCTGCCGACCCCGTCCGGCAGTTCCTCGGCCGCCCACGACATCGCCGACGACGGGCGCATCGTCGGCGACTTCAACCAGGGCGAGCAGCCGGTGCTGTGGAACGCCGACCTCTCCACCACGGTCCTGCCGACCCCGCCCGGCCGGCCCGGCGGCGTCGCGCAGCGCATCGCCGGCGACTGGGTCATCGGCCCGGTGAACTTCCTGGCGATGAACGGCTTCGACGCCGCGACCGGGCGCCGTACGGGCGCCGGCGACATCCCACCGGCCCGCTGGCACCTGTCCGCCGGCACGGTCGAGCCGCTGGTCGCCCCGGACATCTTCGCCGGCGGCAACAGCGTCACCGCCGACGGGACCGTCCTCGTCAACCGCTTCGACGGCGTCGTGCGCTGGACCGGCGCCACGGTGACCCCGGTGCCGGCTCCTCGCGGGTACAACCACGCGCAGATCGAATCCGTCAGCGCCGACGGCAGGCTCCTGGCCGGCGCGGCCACGAAGAGCACGGGCGGCTCCATCGAACCGTTCGCCTGGACCTGCCGCTGAGCCGCCTCGCTGATCGCATAGCGGATCCGGTCGTCATGGCGACCGGATCCGCTACTTGATCATGTCGGCCGTGCCGGGCGGGGTGTTCACGGCCGCAGGCCGTGTCGCGGCCTTGGCCGGACGGGGCGCGGAGGCGCCCCGGCCGGCGCCGCGGTCTGCGCAACTACACGCGGACGTGCAGGGAGGGCCGCCAAGGCCCGACCGTTGGCTGCGGGAGCAACGGTCGCGGCCACGGCGGACCGGAGCCATGGCCTTGCTCTTGTTCTTGTTCTTCAGCTTTTCGGGGCGGCTGTGCTGCGGCGCAGGACGAGGGTGGGGGCGACGCGGGGGTCGGGCTCGGGGCGGTCGGGGCCTTCGGGGAGGTCGGCCTCGATGGCGCGGAGCAGGGCGGCGATGCAGCGGCGGCCGACCTCGTCGAAGTCCTGCCGGATCGTGGTCAGCGGCGGGGACAGGAACTCGGCCTCCGGGATGTCGTCGAAGCCGACGATGCTGATGTCGTCGGGGACGCGGATGCCGTGCTCGTGGAACGCGCGCATCATGCCGAGGGCCATCTGGTCGTTGCCGGCGAAGACGGCGGTGACGTCGTCGCGGCGGGCCAGCTCGAGGCCGGCCTGGTAGCCGGAGCGGGCGGACCAGTCGCCGGTCATGAGCGGCGGGGCGGGCAGGCCGGCGTCCTCGAGCGTGCCGCGCCAGCCCTCGATGCGGCCGTGGGTCTCCAGCCAGTCGCGGGGGCCGGACAGGTGCCAGACCTTGCGGTGGCCGAGGCCCAGCAGGTGCTGCACGGCCAGGCGGGCGCCGGTGACCTGGTCGACGGAGATCGCGGGGATCTCGCCGCCGACGACCGCCTCGACGGCCACGGCGGCGACGCCGAGCGGGAGGCTGTGCAGCGCCGCGGCGGCCGCGGTCTGTGGGGCGATGACGACGACGCCGGCGACGGACTGGTCGGCGAGGGCCTCCAGGGCGGACACCATGCCGCTGTGGTCGACCTGCTCCAGCGTGACGATGCTGACGCCATAGCCGGCGGCGCGGGCGGCGCGCTCGATGCCCAGCAGCGTCGAGGCGGGGCCGTAGAGAATCGTGTCGAAGCTGACGACGCCGATCACCCGCGAACGCCGCCCCGCGAGGCCCCGGGCCATCGCGTTGGGGCGGTAGTTGAGCTGCCGGACCGCCTCGAGCACCCGCTCACGCGTGGCGGGGCTGACGCTCGGGTGCTGGTTGAGGACCCGGGACACGGTCTGGTGGGACACGCCGGCGAGTCGCGCGACGTCGTTCATGACCGCTGCCCGGCCCTGGCTCGTTGGACGCATCGCCCTCCCCCCATGTTGATGTTAGCGCTGCCACGGTACGCCGTGCCGACCGGTATACCGCGTGCTGGGGGTCCTTGCGGGGACGGAAATGGCCGTTCGGATGACCCTGGGCTTTCTGCCTATTCGACGCAGAACTCGTTGCCCTCCGGCACGCGCGCGAACCAGATGTTCGGGCCGCCCCAGCCCGCCGCCTCGACGAACGCCCTGTCCGATGTGGACTCCTCGGCGACGTCGGTGCCGAGCGCGGCGGCCCAGAACCGGGCCAGCACCAGCGCGTCCACGCTGTCGAACGTGACCGACTTGATGTAGGCGGGCATGGGCGCACGGTAGCACCGTTGTTGGTGCCCCGTTTGTCGTGCCGTTTTTTGTCGTACCCGGTGGCTAGGCTGCTGGCATCTGGAGAGGGGATGCCGTGGTGCAGGAAGCTGGTGCAGGGCTGGTCGTCGACGCCGCGCGGGCGGAGCCGTTCGCGAGCGCCGAGGAGTATCGGGCCGCCGTCGGTGAGGTCCGGGAGGCGGCCGCCGCCTACTACAGCGGGCCCGACCTCGCCATGGACGACGCGCTGTATGACGCGCTGCTGGCCCGGGTCGCGGCGACGGAGGCGGCCCATCCGGACTGGAAGGCCGACGAGTCCCCGACCGAGGTCGTCGGCGCCGGCGGCGGGGTCGTCGGCGACGTCGTGCACAGCACCCCGATGCTCAGCCTCGACAACGTGTTCGACGAGGACACGCTGCACAAGTGGGCGGCCCGCCTGGAGAAGCTCGTGGGGCGGCCGGTCGGTGGGTTCACCGTCGAGCCGAAGATCGACGGGCTGGCGATCGCCGCGCGCTATGTCGACGGCCGGCTCGTGCAGGTCGCGACCCGCGGCGACGGCCGCGCCGGCGAGGACGTCACCGGGCAGGCCCGGCGGGCGGCGGGGCTGCCGGAGCGGCTCGCCGCGCCGTTGACGCTCGAGGTGCGCGGCGAGGTCTTCATGACCGACGCCGACTTCGAGGTGGCCAATGCGATGCGCACGGGCACGGGCGAGCAGGCGTTCGCGCACCCGCGCAGCGCCGCCGCCGGCACGCTGCGCGCGCAGGACCGCACCTATGACGCGCCGCTGTCGTTCTTCGCCTATTCCGTGCACCGCGACGAGCCGCCGGCCGGCCCGCACTCCGAGGCGATGGCGGAGCTGGAGCGGCTGGGGGTCGCCACGACCGGCGGCTCGGTCGCCGGGACGCCCGTGTGCCAGACCATCGACGAGATCCTCACCGCAGTGCACGCCCTGAGCGCGAGCCGGGGCACGCTCGGGTTCGGCATCGACGGCGCGGTCATCAAGGCCGACCTGCCCGCCGACCGCGACGCCGCCGGCTCGTCCAGCCGGGCGCCGCGGTGGGGCGTGGCGTTCAAGTTCCCCGCCGACACGCGCATGACCCGGCTGCTGGAGATCAAGGTGCAGATCGGCCGGACCGGCGTGATCACCCCGGTCGCGGTGCTGGAGCCGGTGCAGGTCGACGGCGTGACCGTCACGTTCGCCACGCTGCACAACTTCGACGACCTCGTCCGGCGCAACGTGCGCCCGGGCGACATGGTGTTCGTCCGCCGCGCCGGCGACGTCATCCCGGAGATCACCGGCGCCAAGCTCGACGAGCGCCCGGCGGACTCGGTGCCGTTCGAGCCACCGGCCACGTGCCCCCGCTGCGACGGCGAGATCGACCGCACCCAGAAGCGCTGGCGCTGCACCCGCGGCCGGGTCTGCGGCGCCCACGAGTCCCTGGCGTACTACGCCGCCCGCCACTCCATGGACATCGAAGGCCTCGGCGGCAAGATCATCGACATGGTCGTCGCCGCGGGCCTCGTCACCGACCCGGCGGACCTCTACGACCTCGACGTCCCGACGGTCGCCGGCCTGGACCGGATGGGCGAGGTCTCCGCGACGAAGCTCGTCGCCGCCATCGAGGCCTCCAAGAGCCAGCCGCTCGCCCGCGTGCTGACGGGCCTCGGCGTGCGCATGACGGGCCGCTCCATGTCCCGCCGCCTGGCCCGCCACTTCGGCACGATGCAGGCCCTGCTGGACGCGTCCGTCGAGGACCTGAAGCAGGTCGAGGGCGTCGGCCCGGAGCGCGCCGTGACCGTCGCCGCCGAGCTGGTCGACCTGGCCCCGGTCATCGAGAAGCTCGTCGCCCACGGCGTCAACATGACCGAGCCCGACCTGCCCGCACCGCCCGCCGCCACCACCGACGACTCCGACGTCGACTCCCCTGCCACCATCGCCCTGCCGCTACGCCGCCCCGACGGCACCCCGATGACCGTCGTCGTCACGGGCTCCGTCCCCGGCCTCACCCGCGACGAGGGCAACGAGGCCGTCGAACGCCTCGGCGGCAAGTCCTCCGGCTCCGTCTCGAAGCGCACCGACCTGGTCGTCGTCGGCGACGGCGCCGGCTCCAAGGCCGACAAGGCCGAGCAGCTCGGCATCCGCATCCTGCCAGCGGACCAGTTCGCCGCACTGCTCACAGCGTTCACCTCAGGCGACGAGCCCACCATCACCACCATCCTGTCCTGACCCACCACCATCCCCACCATCCCCACCGCCCGCCGGCCGCTGCGCCCGCGCCCCGCCAGACAACCTGGCCCGCCGAGCGCAGCGGTCCGTCGCGCGCATGTGGGCCGTCGGGCACACCGGGACGCCGCGCGCATCTGGCCCGTCGGGCGCACGGGGACACCGCGCGCTCCGGGGTGCCACTCGCCGCGTACGCCTGTCCACCGGGCGCATCCTTTCCCGTCGCACCCTGAGGAGGCACGCACACGGAGGTAGCAGCTGGGCCGCGCTCGCCGCAGTGGCGTACGAGCTTCAAGTCCCCCGGCCCCGGCATGCCCAGAACCCAGCGCGATCAGGGCCCAGCCCAACCGGGACTGGCAACCTCATGGCCCAACACGCCCAGAACCCGACGCGACCAGAGCCCGGGCGCGGCCCGAGCCCGATGTGCCCGCAGCCCGGGTGTCCTCACAGCTCGGCATGACCGGAGCCCAACGCGACCCAAGGCCCAACGCGAGCGGAGCCCGGCATGACCAGAACCCGGGCCTGCCCCAAGGCCGGCGTGGCCCGAGGCCGGCACGAGCCGAGGCGGGTTTGGCAGGGCGGTGGTCGTCCCGTGTTGCCATGCTCGGGAGGGGACGTCAGGTGATCCGAGGTACCGGCACGGGTGGCCACCATGCGGGTGCGCGCGGCGCCTCCGGTGCCACCGCAGACTTCGCCCGCAAGCATCACCGGGCATCGAGAGCCGGGCACCACGCTCGCAGGTCCGACACTGACGCACCCGCATGATCCAAGGACCGATCTGGCCACCAGCGGCGGTTTCAAGATGTGGTTGCAACACCGCTGGTGAGGAGTTCTTCGAGTTTCTCTGCCGGGGTTCGCCAGCCGAGTGTTTCACGGGGTCGTCGGTTGAGCTGGGCGGCGGTGGCGTCCAGTTCGGCCTGGGTGGTGCTGGCGAAGCTGTGGATGCCTTTGGGGTAGTACTCCCGCAGCAGGCCCTTGGTGTTCTCGTTGCTGCCTCGCTGCCACGGGCTGTGCGGGTCGCAGAAGAACACCGGGCAGCCGGTCGCGACCGTGAACCGCGGATGCTGGGC
>NZ_JBEXUD010000050.1:0-91532 GCF_040614215.1 Dactylosporangium sp. NPDC006015 | reverse complement strand
GACGACAAGATCGCGGTCGCACCGAGCTCCGTCACCGACTCGATCAGCGTGCGCAGGCGCGCGTGGACGGCGCCGTCGCGGACCGCGACCTGGTCCTCAGTGCCCCGGAGGAGGCCGGGCACCGGCGACAGGTCGCCGGTGACGTCGATGAGGCCGCCCCAGCGGTCGGGGTGTTCGAGGGCGGCGACCCGGCCGAGGCCCCAGACGGCGGCCTGCATGGGGTCGCGGACGTGGTCGCCGGGGCCGGTGCTGACGGCGCCGCCGGTGACGCACCACAGGGGCGCGCGGATGCCGGCGTCGCCGAGGGCCTGCACGAGGGTGAGGGTGTCGGCGACGCCTGCGGTGACGGGCGCCGGGCCGGGCGACGGGGTCGCGGACACGGCGAGGGTCGACACGACGCCGGTGAGGCCGGTCGCGGCGGCGGCGACGAGACCGGTCATCGCCGCCCTGTCGGTGTGCTCGGCGACGGTGAGTGTCCGGACGGTGGCGCCGGCGCGGGTCAGGGTGTCGTGCAGCGCCTCGTCTCCGGTGTGGGTGACGAGCAGCCAGGTGCCGTCGAGCGCCGCTCCGGTCGCGGGGAGGCGCTTCCAGGTCTCGCGGTAGAGCCAGCCGTCCACTGTGGAGTCGCGGCGGTTCTGGGTGAGCCAGAACCGGTCCCGCTGGAACGCGTAGGTGGGCAGC
The DNA here is from genome assembly GCF_040614215.1 of Dactylosporangium sp. NPDC006015. Lineage (NCBI taxonomy): Bacteria > Bacillati > Actinomycetota > Actinomycetes > Micromonosporales > Micromonosporaceae > Dactylosporangium > Dactylosporangium sp. NPDC006015. The sequence goes on along the minus strand of NZ_JBEXUD010000050.1, from coordinate 90,851 downwards.
TCGACCCGCCGGCCCGGGAGGAACGCGGCCCAGTCCGGGGACCAGCCGGCGACGTGCGCGGCGGCGACGGCGGCCATGAGGGTGGCGGGCTCATCGCGCCCCTTGCGCATCGCGGGGATGCCGCCGACCAGCGCCGACAGTACCCCGTCGGGCCCGACCTCAAGGAACCGCGTCACGCCCTTCTGCTTGAGACGATCGGCGGCGTCGGCGAACCGGACCGTCCCCCGGACCTGCCCCACCCAGTACTCCGGGTCGGTCACCTCACCAACCGATGTCGTCGCGATCGGGATCTGCGGCGGGTTGAACGTGACGGTGTTCAGGACCTCGCGGAACGCGTCGAGCATCCCGTCCATCCGAGCCGAGTGGAATGCGTGACTCACCGTCAGCCGCCGCGTCTTGGCGAACCCCGCCGCCACAGCTGCGACGGCTTCCTCGTCGCCGGAGATGACGACCGCGTCGGGACCGTTGACAGCGGCCAGCGAAACACCCTCGACCAGCGCCGCGCGGACCTGCTCCTCCGAAGCCTGGATCGCCACCATCGCGCCACCCGTGGGCAGCTCCTGCATCAACCGGCCCCGCGCCGACACCACCTTGCAGGCGTCCTCCAGGGACCAGACCCCTGCGACATGCGCCGCCGCCAGCTCACCGATCGAATGACCGAGCAGGTGATCGGGTCGCAGACCCCAGGACTCCAGCAACCGGTACACCGCGACCTCAACCGCAAACAGAGCCGGCTGCGTCCACTGCGTCTCATCCAGCCGCGCATCATCCACCTCGACGAGCGCACACACCTCGTCAAACGCCGCAGCGAACACCGGGAACGCCTCGTGGAGACCGCGGCCCATCCCCGACCACTGCGCACCCTGACCCGTGAACAGCATGGCCGAAGCGGCCTCGAGGTCGGCGGTGCCGGTGATGACGTCCGGGTCGCGGAGGCCGGCGGCGAGGGCGTCCAGTGCACGGGTCAGGGCGGCCCGGTCGGTGCCGAGGACGACGGCCCGGTGCTCCAGGTGCGCCCGGGCCATGGCCCGGGTCCGGGCGATGTCGGCGGCGTCGAGGTCAGGATGGCCGGCGAGGTGCGCGGCGAGAGCGGCCGCCTGCGCCGGCAGCGCCTCGGCGGTGTGCGCCGACAGTGCCCACGGCAGCACCGGCGGCGACGGCGCCAGAGGCAGATCGTCCGCAGGTGCGGGGGCCTGCTCCAGCACGACGTGCGCGTTGGTGCCGCTGGCGCCGAACGCCGACACGCCGGCGCGACGGGGCCGGTCGACGGCGGGCCACGGCTGCGCGGCGGTCAGCAGCCGCACGGCGCCCGCGGACCAGTCGACCTTCGACGACGGGGCGCTGACGTGCAGGGTGCGGGGCAGGACGCCGTGCCGCATCGCGAGGACGGCCTTGATGACCCCGGCGACCCCGGCGGCGGCCTGGGTGTGGCCGAGGTTGGACTTCAGGGTGCCGAGCCACAGCGGCCGTCGCGGGTCGCGGCCCTGCCCGTACGTGGCGAGCAGCGCCTCGGCCTCGATCGGGTCGCCGAGGGTGGTGCCGGTGCCGTGCGCCTCGACGGCGTCCACATCGGACGCCTCCAGGCCGGCGTCGGCGAGGGCGGCCCGGATGACCCGCTGCTGCGCCGGACCGTTCGGGGCCGTAAGGCCGTTGGAGGCGCCGTCCTGGTTGACCGCGGATCCGCGCACGACGGCGAGGACCCGGCGCCCGCGCGCGACGGCGTCGGAGAGCCGTTCGAGGAGCAGGACGCCGACGCCCTCGCCCCAGCCGGTGCCGTCGGCGTCGTCGGAGAACGCCTTGCAGCGGCCGTCGGCGGCCAGGCCGCGCTGGCGGGAGAACTCGATGAACGACTGCGGGACCGCCATGACGGTGGCGCCGCCGACGACGGCCATGCCGCACTCCCCCGCCCGCAGCGAGCGGACGGCGAGGTGCAGCGCGACGAGCGACGACGAGCACATGGTGTCGACGGTGACGGCGGGGCCGCGGGTGCCGAACGTGTAGGCGAGCCGCCCGGACAGCACGGCGGCGGCGCCGCCGGTGAGCAGGTGCCCCTCGACGCCGTCGGGGGCGCCCTCGGTGGCGGCGCCGTAGCCCTGGTGGCTGGCGCCGACGAACACCCCGGTCTCGGTGTCGCGGATGCGGGACGGGTCGAGGCCGGCGTCCTCCAGGGCCTCCCAGGTGGTCTCCAGCAGCAGCCGCTGCTGCGGGTCCATGGCGAGGGCCTCGCGCGGGGAGATGCCGAAGAAGCCGGCGTCGAACGCGTCCGCGTCGTGCAGGAACCCGCCGTCGCGGGCGTACGTGCGGCCGGCGCGGCCCGGGACCGGGTCGTAGATGCGCTCGAAGTCCCAGCCCCGGTTGAGCGGCACGCCGCCGACGGCGTCGCGCTCGCCGGCGACGAGGTCCCACAGCGCGTCGGGGCCGGTGACGCCACCGGGGAACCGGCAGCCGATGCCGACGACGGCGATCGGCTCCCGGTCGCGCTCCTCGAACTCGCGGATGCGCCGGTTGGCCTGGCGCAGGTCGGCCGTCACGCGCTTGAGGTAGTCGCGGAGCTTGTCCTCGTTCGCCATCTCGCTCGGCTCCTCATGACAGCGTGCGGACGCCCGGCGGCCGGGCGGCACACGGTGATTGGTCGGCGCTGGGTGGTCGGTCGGGGTCCGGCGTCAGGCGCTGACGGCCTCGGCCGGCAGCTCCGCGCCGGGCCGCGTCGCCGGTTCTTGCGACACTCCGGTGGGGGTCGGCGAGAGGGCGGCGCGGGCGATCGCGGCGACCCGGGCGATCGTCGGCTCCCGCACGATCTCGCCGAGCCGGGCCATGAACAGCGGCTCGGCGGCGGCGCCGACGACGTCGCGGCAGACGGCGGCGACCATCGACAGCATCAGCAGCGAGTCGCCGCCGAACTGGTGGAAGTCGGTGTCGTCGGCGAGCCGGTCGGGGTCTGCGCCGAGCGTCGCGGCCCAGATCGCGGCGACGGCGCGGGTGACGTCGTCGCGGTCGGAGTGGTCGGCCGGGGACTCGTCGGCGCCCGCGAACGGGTCCGGGAGGGCCCGCACGTCGATCTTGCCGTTGACGGTCCGGGGCAGCTCCGCGACCACGGTCACGGTGGCGGGCACCATGTAGCGGGGCAGCCGTTCGGCCACGAACGCCTGCAGCTCGGCCGGGTCGGGCGCGGTGCCGACGACGTAGGCGCACAGCAGCTTGTGGTCGCCGCCGGGGCGGCTGCGGGCGAGGACCGCGGCCCGGCTGACCGACGGGTGGTCCTCGAGGGTCTGCGCGATCTCGGCCGGCTCGATCCGGTTGCCGAGGACCTTGACCTGGTCGTCGGCGCGGGTGAGGAACTCGACCACGCCGGTGTCGGTGACCCGGACGATGTCGCCGGTGCGGTAGACGCGGGTGCCGTCGGCGAGGCGCACGAACCGGGTCCGGGTCAGGTCGGGCCGGCCGCGGTAGCCGCGGGCCAGCTGGGCCCCGCCGACGTACAGCTCGCCGGCCTCGCCGGGGGCGACGAAGCGGTGCTGGGCGTCCAGGACGTGGGCGGTGCAGTTGTCCGGCGGCAGCCCGATCGGCACCCCGGCCGCGGTGTCGATGGCGGGGTCGAAGGTGTGGGCGAGGCATTCGATGGTGGCCTCGGTCGGGCCGTACAGGTTCATCACCCGGCATTCGGGTCCGAACATGTCGAGGGCCCGCAGGGCGACGCTGCGGCGCAGGACCTCGCCGGCGGCGGCGACGACCCGCACGGTGGCGGGGCGCACGTCGAGCTCGCCGATGAGCTCCAGCAGCGACGGCGTCATCGTCAGCACCGTCGGCGCGCCGTCGGTGAGCAGCGTGCGCAGCGTCGCGTGGTTGAGCTCGCCGTGCGGGAGCAGCACGGACCCGCCCGCCAGCAGCGGCAGGAACAGCGACGTACACGAGACGTCGAAGGCGAACGAGGTGAGCAGCGGCATCCGGGTCGACGCGTCGACCCCGAGCGAACGGGTCGCCCAGGCGGCGTAGTTGGCGAGCGAGCCGTGCTCGATCTCGACGCCCTTGGGGCGGCCGGTCGAGCCGGACGTGTAGATGACGTAAGCGAGGTCGCCGGGCTCGGTGGCGGGCTCGGTCCAGCCGGCCGGCGGCTCGCCGGACAGCTCGTCGAGCAGCACGGTGCGGCAGCCTGCCGGGACGACGGTCCGGGCGTCGTGCGGGCGCTGCACCAGGCAGACCGGGGCGCCCGCGTCGGTGAGGATGTCGTTGAGGCGGGCGTCGGGGTGCTGCACATCGAGGGGCAGGTACGCGGCGCCGGACCGCACGACACCCCAGATCGCGGCGACGGCGTCAGCGGTGCGGTCGGCGAGCACCCCGACGACGTCCTCCCGGCCGATGCCGAGGTCGCGCAGGGCGGTGGCGACGACGCGGGAGCGCCGGTCGAGCTCGGCGTAGGTGAGGTCGCCGTCGGGGCCGCTGACGGCGAGCGCGTCGGGGGTGGCGGCGCACTGCGCGGCGAACGCCGGCAGCACGGTGCCGAGCGCCGATGGCGCGGCGAACGCCGACGGCACGGTGCCGGGCGTCGAGGGCGCGGCGGCGGTCGTCGCCCGCAGCGCCGCCGGGGACAGGGCCTCCTCGATCCGGTCCAGCAGCGCGGTCGCCTTCTCCTCGATGCCGGGCCCGTCGTGCCAGCTGAGCATGATCTCGGTGTGCCCGGCGCACTCGACGACGTCGAGCTCGACGGGCCCGCCGGCGGGGCTGCTGGACAGCGAGTACAGGGCGGTCGCGGCGAACGAGGCGGTGCTGAACTCCTCCACGTCGACCCGGCCGAGGTGGGCGAGGGACGCGTGCGACGGGTACCGGTTCTGCTTGGTGGCCTTGCTCTCCAGGGCGCCGTTGATGAGCCGCAGCACCGGCTGCGGGATCTTCAGCACCGCCGGGTCGAGGCGGGCCTGCGCGTCGCGCTCCTCGGCGAGCATCGTGAGGAGGCGTTCGTGGGTCGCCTCCCAGTCCTGCCCGGCCGGCACGGTGAAGGGCAGGCTGTGGGAGAGGCTGGCGGTCGAGCGGGTCTGCGGGGCGTACCGGCGCAGGTTCACCGGCACCGCGAACTGGGCATCGCCGTCGCCGCACAGCGGGGCGATCGTGGTGGCCAGCCGGGCGATGAGCCCGGGGTGGTAGCCGTCGACGCTGCGGCGCAGCCAGAGGGTGCGGCGTTCCTTGCCGGGGGCGCGCCCGCCGAGCAGCGCCGGGTACTGCAGGCCCGGCGGGGTCGGCTTCTGCGTCAGCGGCGGCAGCAGGTCGACCTCGGTGACGGTGTCGGTGGCGCCGACGAGCGGCTCGCCGCGCAGGGCCCGGAACACGTCGCCCGCCCACAGCAGCACCCCGCCGGCGTCCATGACGGCGTGGGAGGCACGGAAGACGACCGCCGGCGTGGGGCCCTCGACGTGCAGCACCTCGCAGGTGGGGCCGCCGCGGTGCAGCAGCGGCTCCTGCAGCTCCGGCAGCCGGTGTACCGGCACCCCGCTAGCCTTCGCGGTGCGGACCGCGGGCGGCCGGCCGGTGTCGACCCACTCGCGGCCCTTGCGGGCCAGGCGGGTGCCGGGGCAGGCGTCCGATGCGGCGGCGACCGCCTCGGCGAGCCGGCCGGGGTCGAGCGCACCGGTGCCCTCGACCGCGACCTGCAGCACCGGCACGGTGCCGCGCGGGTGCGCCGCGATCCACCATTCGACGGGCGACACCGCCCGGCGGAACGTGGGGCTCTGATCGGTGGACGGCAAGTCAGCCTCCCTTTCGCCGCGCCGGCGAGCGACACCAGTCGCGTCCCGGCCGCCGCTGCGGCACGTCCGTGCGGCGGCGTCGACTTCTGCAGACGAAGTATGGTGCGCCGTCGCAGGTCGCAGCGGCGCCGACGACGATCTCTAGGAGAACCCTTAAGCCGCAACGCGTTTCGCGGCGCGGATGACGTCCTCGACGAGTTCCATGGTGCGCACCATGGACCGCAGCCCGGCCGCCTCGGCCGGGTGGCCGGCGCCGTGGCCGGCGGTGACGGCCGCGGTGAACGAGGCGATCGCGGCGGACCACTGGTCGCCGGCGGGCAGGACGAGCTCCTCGCTGTGGTCCTGCTCCTCGATGCGCAGCACCGGCTGCCAGGTCGCCACGGGCGTGAACGCCTTGTCCACGGTGAGCCTGGCGGCGCTGCCCCACAGGGTGTACGAGGCGCCGTAGGTGTGCTCGAAGCCGAACTTGACGTCGGCGAGGACCCCGGTGGCGGAGACCAGCAGCGCGTGCCCGGCCACGTCGACGCCGGTGCGGCCGTCGACGCGCAGGCTGCTGCCGGCCACCGTCAGGTCGTCGCCGAGCAGCAGCTGTGCGGCGCGGATCGGGTAGACCCCAGCGTCCAGGAGGCTGCCGCCGCCGAGGCCGGCGTCGTAGCGGATGTCGGTGGCGGGCAGCGGCGGGAAGCAGAACGCGCCGCTGAAGGACCGTAGCTGCCCGAGCCTGCCCTCGGCGAGCAGCCGCGCGACCGTGGCGTGCTGCGCGTGGTGCGGGAAGGTGAAGTTCTCCCGCAGCACCAGGTCGCGTTCGGTGGCGGCGCGGACGAGCTCACGGGCACCGTCGGCGGACGTCGCCGACGGCTTCTCCAGCAGCAGGTGCTTGCCGGCCGCGAGGACCTTCAGCCCCCACGGCACGTGCAGCGCGGTCGGCAGCGGCAGGTAGACCGCGTCGACGTCGTCGCGGGCCAGCAGCTCGTCGTAGCCGGTGGCGTCGCAGCCGAACTCGGCGGCGAACGCCTTGGCCTTCTCCGGGTCGCGGCTGGCGACCGCGGCGAGAGTGGCGCCGGGGTGCGCGACGAGGGCCGGGATGCTGCGCCGCCGCGCGACCGACGAGCAGCCCAGGATGCCGAACCGGACCGTCATGCGCCCGGCCTCGCCGCGGAGACGATGTGGACGCTGCCCCCGACGAAGACGTCCTCCTGGAACACCTTCGTGCTGAAGCCCTGCGCGTGCAGCAGCTCCACGACGGCGTCGAGGTTGCCGTCGACGGCGTGCACCTCGGCGACGACCCGGCGGACCCCGGCCCACTGCTCGGCGCGCAGCCCGCGCAGCACCGGCAGCTCCCCGCGCTCGACGTCGATCTTGAGTAGGCCGACGTCGGTGATGCCCTCCTCGTCCAGGACCTCGGCGAGGGTGCTGACGCGGACCTCGTACCGTTCGGCGCCCTCGCGGAACTCCCGCCAGAACTGCTCGCTCGCCTCGCCGTCGACGCCGAAGTTGCGCAGCACCGCGGTCATGTTGCGGTCGTCGTCGGCGTCGTCGCTGACGATCGTCGCCATCATCGTGTGGTTGGGCAGGAACGTCAGCTCGGCGGTGCCCGGCTCGGCGCCGAGCGCCACGTCGAAGACGCGGACGCCGGGCATCAGCCGGGCGGCGTTGTCGGCCAGGCACGCGTTGGTGCGGCGGGCCGGCTCGAAGGCGAGGACCCGCACGCCGGGGATCTTGTCGGTGAAGTACAGGGCGGTGAGCCCGATGTGCGCGCCGACGTCGATCACCACGTCGCCGGCGCCGAGGCCGGCGATACCGTCGGCGTAGGGCGAGTCCTCGCTCAGGCTGGGCCAGACCAGGACGTCCTGCGGGTTGGTGACGGCGACGAGGCGGCCGTCGTCCGGCAGCGCCACGCGCTGCGGCTCGGGCGGTGCTGCGGTCATGGTGGCCCAGTCCTCTCGGGGTTCAGTGGATAGCCGTGGCCGTCTGCAGCGAGGCCTCGACGCAGTCGGCGGCCGCGGCGGCGCCGCCGGCGGCCCGGGTGGCGTCGCGCAGCTCCAGTGCCCGGCGCCGGATCACGGTGTCGGCGAGCATCCGCTCGATCTCGGCGCGCAGCACCGGCGCGGTGAGCCCGTCGGTGGCAAGGACCCGGCCGGCGCCGACCTCGGCGATCCGGTCGGCGTTCGCCCGCTCCTCGGCCATCTGCGGCACGGCGAGCATCGGCACGCCGTGGTACAGCGCCTCCATGGTGCTGCCCATCCCGGCGTGGGTGATGAACAGGTCGGCGTGCTCCAGCACATGCAGCTGGGCGACGAACCGCCGCAGCTCCACATTGGGCGGCGGGGTGCCGAGCGCGTCGAGGTCGACGCCGTCGCCGACGGCGATGACGACGTGCCCGCCGAGGTCCGCGCACGCGTCCATGCAGGTGCGGAAGAACTGCGGGTTCTGGTTGTAGATGGTGCCGAGGGTGACGAGGATCAGCGGCCGGCGGTCGTCGGTGCGCTCCCAGGTGCCGAGGAACCTGCGCTCGAACAGGCAGGGCCCGACGAAGCGGTAGGTGTCGTCGAACGTCTCGCCGCGGAACTGGAACTCCCGCGGGATGAACACCACCCGCCGGGGCGCGCCGTCGCCGGTCAGCAGCTGCTTCGGGGTGACGTCGGTGCCGAGCTTGCGCAGGAAGCCGCCGAGGCGGGCCAGGAACAGCCACAGCCGCGGCTGCAGGGCGCTGAGTTTGGTGTACCGCTCGCTCATCGACCAGTGGTCGTTGGAGACGAGCATCGGCGAGACCTGCACGGCCGGGGTCTTCCACTCGGCGGCGAGCAGCCGGCCCCACCAGGCGGCGTTGTCGTAGACGACGGCGTCGGGCGGGTGCGGGAACGCGTCGCGCAGCACCGGCAGCAGCGCCTCCGTCTCGGCGAGGCTGGCGGCCATGGCGTCGACGAGGCTGCGGCCGGAGAACTGGAAGGAGCGGAAGTCGCCGGCGAAACGCTCCTGGTACTCGACGACGTCGGAGCTGACCTCGCCGGCGCGGGCCGCGTATTCGGCGGTGGTGGCGTAGGTGACGCGGTGGCCGCGGCGCAGCAGCTCGGCGGCGAGGCCGAGGGTCGGGTTGAGGTGGCCCGCCGACGGCGGGGTGAAGAAGGCGATGTGCGCCATCAGCCACCGTCCCGGGTCTTCGTCCACCGGAACGTGACCAGGCAAAGGATCGTGCCGAGGACGACCCAGCCGCCGAGGGACACCGCGACCCAGCCGAGCTGCCAGCTGTGCGCGGCCTCGTGGGCGGCGTAGCTGTCGGGCAGGAACACCGAGCGCAGGCCCTGGCACATCCACTTGAGCGGGAACACCGACGCGACCCACTGCAGCCACGCCGGCAGGTCGGTGAAGACGAGCGCGGCGCCGGAGATGAACTGCAGCACGAACGCGAACGGCGCGACGACGGCGGGCGCGGAGCGGCTGTTGCGGGGCAGCGACGACAGCGCGATGCCGCACAGGGCGCAGGCGGTGACGCCGAGGATGCTGACCCAGCCGAAGGTGAACCACGCGTCGGCGGTGCCGGGCAGGTGTGTGCCGTACAGCAGCACCGATACCGCGATCAGCACCGCGGTCTCCACGACGCTGGTGACGAGCACCATGATGACCTTGCCGATGAAGTACGCGGAGCGGGGCATCGGGGTGGCCGCGATCCGCTTCAGCCCGCCGCGGTCCCGCTCGATCGCGATCGAGATGGCCAGGGTCTGGAAGCCGGTGACCATGAGACCCGTCGCGATGATGCCGGGCACCAGGTAGTCGCTGTAGGTGACGCCGGGGGCGATCTCGCCGTCGAACATCGAGCTGAAGATGACCAGCGCGAAGACCGGGAACAGCAGGGAGAACACCACGGTCTCGGTGCCGCGGAAGAACTGCAGCAGCTCCAGCTGGCCGCGGTAGAGGCCGAGCGAGACGATGCGCCGCAGCCGGGCGCGGGGCAGGCGCCGGGCCGGTGCGGCGGTCAGGGCGGTCATCGGTCCTCCGTAGTCACAGCGGCAGTCACAGCGGCCGGGGTACCGGCGGCGCCGATCATCTGCAGGTAGACGTCCTCGAGGCTGGGCCGGTGCACGGTGAGCCCGGGCGCCTCCCCGCCGAGCCTGGCGTGCAGGTCCGCGGCGAACTTCGTGGGCGTGGTGGTGTGCACGGTCTCGGGCCCGTCAGGGCCCATCCACGACACGACGGTGGCCTCGGTGTCGCGGCCGCCGAGGGTCTGCGGCACGCCGATGTCGACGATGCGGCCGCCGGCGATGACCGCGACCCGGTCGGCGAGCTGCTCGGCCTCCTCCAGGTAGTGCGTGGTCAGCACGATCGTGGTGCCGCCGGCGGCCAGGTCGCGGATCAGCTGCCAGAAGTCGCGGCGGCTCTGCGGGTCGAAACCGGTCGTCGGCTCGTCGAGGAACAGCACCTCGGGCCGGCCGATGATGCCGAGCGCGACGTCGAGGCGGCGCTGCTGGCCGCCGGAGAGCTTGGAGGCGCGGGCGTCGCGCTTCTCGGTCAGCCCGACCCGGTCGATGAGCGCGTCGGGGTCCTGCGCGTCGGGGTAGTAGCGGGCGAAGTGCCGCACCACCTCCCCGACGTTGAGGTCCTCGAACTCGCCGGTGGTCTGCAGGACCACGCCGATGCGGGCCCGCCACTCCTCGCCGGCCCGGAACGGGTCCTGGCCGAGGACCTCGACGGTGCCGCCGTCGCGCGGGCGGAACCCTTCCAGGATCTCCACGGTGGTGGTCTTGCCGGCGCCGTTGGGCCCGAGGACGGCGAAGATCTCGCCGCGGTGGACCTCGAAGTCGATGTCGTGCAGCGCGACCGTTTCGCCGTACAGCTTGCGCAGCCCGCGCACCTCGATCGCCGGGCTTTCTCCGAGCGGCCTCACGGCGCCCCCTCATCTGTCGTTTGCAGCGTTTCGCGGGCAACGGCGCTGACCCCGTCGAGGGTCGGCCGGCGGATGATGCGGCCGAGCTCGGCCATGAACGCGGCCTCCCCGGCGGCGCCGACGACCTCGTCGCAGACCCCGGCGAGCATGGCCAGCAGCAGTACTGAGTCGCCGCCGAGCTGGTGGAAGTCGGTGCCGCCGTCGATCCGTCCGGGGTCGACGTCCAGAACCTTCGCCCACACCTTCGCCACGGCGTCGCGGACGTCGTCGGCGTCCTCGTTCAGGGTCGCGGCCCCGGCGAACGGCGCAGGCAGCGCCGACAGGTCGATCTTGCCGTTGGGAGTCTGCGGGAACGCGTCGACCCGGTGCAGGGAGGCCGGCAGCAGGTACCGCGGCAACGACCCGGCCAGGAAGGCCCGCAGCTCCTCCAGATCGGTGCCCGGGTATGCGGCGACGTAGGCGCACAGGACCTTGCCGGCGCCGGTCGGTGCGGGGCGGGCCACGACGACCGCCCGCTGCACCTCGGGGTGCGCCTCCAGGGCCGCGGCGACCTCGGCGGGTTCGACCCGGTGGCCGGCGATCTTCACCTGGTCGTCGGCCCGGCCGAGGCACTCGATCTCGCCGCTGGGCAGGACCCGGGCGAGGTCGCCGGTGCGGTAGACGCGGGTGCCGTCGGCGAGGCGCACGAACCGTTCGCTGGTGAGGTCGGGCCGCCCCCGGTAGCCGCGGGCCAGCTGGGCGCCGCCGATGTGCAGCTCGCCGGTCCCGCCCTCGGCGACCGGGCGCCGGTCGGCGTCCAGGACGTGGACGGCGCAGTTCGCGGCGGGCCGGCCGATCGGCACCGTGGCGGTGTCGTAGCGCCCGGCGTGGTGGGCGTGCACGACGCAGCCGACGGTGGCCTCGGTCGGCCCGTAGTGGTTGAACAGCCGGGTCCCGGACCCGAACTGGGCCTTGGCGCGGGCGGCGACGGCCGGGCGCAGCGGCTCGCCGCCGACGACCAGCAGGCGGAAGCCGGCGGGGGCGACGTCGAGGCGGCCGATGAGGTCCAGGTGCGACGGGGTGAGCTTCAGCGCGTTGGCCCCGGACTCCTCCAGCAGGTGCCGCAGGGTCACGTGGCTGGGCTCGCCGGGGACCAGCACGAGGGTGCCGCCGGCGAGCGTCGACAGGAACAGCGCCGTGTTCGGCAGGTCGAAGGCCGGCGAGGTGAAGAGCGCGAAGTGCGTGTCCTCGTCGACGGCGAACACCCGGCCGGCCCAGTCGGCGTAGTTGGCGAGGGCGCGGTGCTCGATCTCGACGCCCTTCGGCGCGCCGGTCGAGCCGGACGTGTAGATCACGTACGCCAGGTCGCCGCCGGACGGTTTCGCCGCGACGGGGTCGGCACCGTCCGCGGGCAGGTCGTCGAGGACGACGGTGGTGCAGCCGGCCGGGGTCCGGGCCGCGTCCGCCGCGCGCACCAGACACACGGCCGCGCCCGCGTCGGCGAGGAGGGCGGCGATGCGGGCGTCGGGGTGCCCGGCGTCCAGCGGCAGGTACGCCGCGCCGGCCTTCAGCACGCCCCACAGCCCGGCGATCGTCCACATGGAACGGTCGGCGAGCAGCCCGACGACCGCCCCACGGCCGACGCCACCGGCCACCAGCCGGGCCGCGACGACGTCGGAGCGGGCGTCGAGCTCGGCGAACGTCATCGAGCCGCCGGGCCAGCGCAGCGCCACGGCGTCCGGATGCGCGGCGACCACCTCGGCGAACCGGTCGACCACGGTCCAACCGGGCGCGGCGCCCACAACGGCGGGGCGCGGCGCGGGTGGTGCCAGCGACGAGGCGACGGCGTCCAGGACCGCCTCCATGCGTTCCTTGACGCCCGGGCCGTCCCGCCAGGTGAGGGTCAGCTCGGTGCGGCCGCCGCACTCGACGGTGTTGACCTCCGGCGCGCTGACCGCGGCGAGCAGCGGCAGCAGGTACGTGGTCCGCGCCTCGAACGTCGCGGTGGAGTGCTCGGCGAGGTCGGCGCGGCCCAGGTGCGACAGCACAGTCGCGGACGCGTGCCGGTCCTTGCGGCCGGACTCCATGAACCGGATCAGGGTCCGCAGCGCCGGGACAGGCATCTTCAGCAGGTTGGGGTCCAGCCGCCAGGTGACCTCGCGGCGCTGCGCCATCGCGGCGAGGAGCCGCTCGTGCAGCGCCTCCCACGGCTCGCCGGCCTCGAGGTCGAACAGCTCGGTCTGCAGCAGGTTGCCGGTGGTGCGGGTCTCCGGCGCGTGCCGGCGCAGGTCGAAGGCGACCGCGAAGCGCGCGGTGTCCAGGCCGTACGCGTCCCGCAGCGCGGCCGCGACCTTCGCCGTCAGCGCCGGGTGGTAGCCGTCGACGGTCCGCCTGGCCCAGACGGTGCGCCGGCCGCGGCCCGGCCGCCCGAGCGGCGACGGGAACCACACGTCGGGCTTGCTCTCGGCGTTGGTGATGCCGAGCCGGTCGAAGACGTCGCCGTCGGTGACGGTGCCGGTGGCGCCCGCGAGGGGCTCGCCGCGCAGGGCCCGGAAGACGTCGGCGATCCACATCGCCTTGCCCCGGCCGTCCATCACCGCGTGGGAGGCGCGGAACACCAGCGCCGGGCGGTCGCCGGGGCACCACAGCACCTCGCACCAGGCGCCGTCCGGCGTCGGCAGCGGGTCGTGCAGGGCGGTGACATCGGCGATCGGGCCGGTGCCGCCGTCGATCACCCGTACCCCTGGCGCGTGGCCGGAGTCGACCCACCACTGTCCCTGCCGTCGCAGCCGGCTGCCGGGGTTCGCGGCACCGGCGGCCGCCACGGCGGCGGTGAGCGCCGCGACGTCGACGGTGCCCGTGCCCTCGACGACGGTCTGGATGACCGGCGGAATCCGGCGCGGGTGCGCGACGAACCACCAGTCGGTCGCGGACACGGCCCGCCGGTAGCCGGTGTCCGCGGGCGCCGTCACCGCGTCCCGGACGTCCGCGGTCACCGGCCGGCTCCGCCGGTGGCGACGCTGACCAGCGCGGCGGTGAGCATGGTGTCGGCGCGGCGGCGGGCCAGCAGCGCGAACGCCGCGGTGAGCACGACCAGGTCCCAGCCGGGGACGTCGCCCCGCACGTCGGCTTCCAGCGGCCCGTTGCCGCCCGCGGGGACGGTGACGACGACGCTCACGCCGGCGGCGCTCAGCGTGCCGGTGAACCGGGTCCGGTCGCGGGTCACGTCCCAGCGCGCCCCGGGCAGGCCGGGGACGACGCTGCCGTCCGGGTCGAGCCGCAGCACGGGCGCGTCCTCGTCGCCGGCGCACGCCGCGCGGCGGCGCAGCCCGCCGCTGTGCACCGCGACGCTGCCCGCGGCGGTGACGGTCTCGCCGTGGCGGAAGCGGCGGTCGGCGGCGAGCGAGCCGAGCACGGTCCCGTCGGGCCCGGTGAGTATGTAGGCACCCCTGGCGTTGTCACGGCTGAGTGTCAGTGCGGTCATGGTGCCTCCCCGGTCGTGCTGGTGGGTGGATCGGTCAGCCGGCCGCGGGCACCAGTGCCCCGTCGCGGGCCTGGCGGGCGATGTCGCTGACCCGCGCCAGCGTGGGTTCGCGGATGATGCGGCCGAGCTCGGCCATGAACGCCCGCTCGGCGGCGGCGCCGACGACGTCGCGGGACACCCCGGCGAGCATGGCGAGCAGCTGCACCGAGTTGCCGCCGAGGTGGTGGAAGTCGGCCGCGGGGTCGAGGCGGGTGTCGCCGAGGCTCAGCGTCGTGGCCCAGATGCGGGCGACCGCCGACTGCACCTCGTCGTCCGTCGCGGCCACCCGCGCGGCCTCCTGACGGAGCGGGTCCGGCAGCGCGGCGACGTCGACCTTGCCGTTGGCGTTGTGCGGCACGGCGTCGATGACGGTCGTCGCGGTCGGCACCATGTACCGCGGCAGGTGCTCGCCGAGGAACGCGTCCCAGTCGGCGGCCTCCGCACCGGGTTCGAGCACCACGTACCCGTACAGCTGCTTGTGCTCGGCGCCGGGGCGGGTCCGGGCGACGACGACCGCGGTCCGCACCGCCGGGTGGTGTTGCAGGACCTCGGCGATCTCGGCCGGCTCGATCCGGTAGCCGTTGACCTTGACCTGGTCGTCGGAGCGGCCGATGAACTCCAGCTCGCCGTCGGGGCGCACGCGGGCCAGGTCGCCGGTGCGGTACACCCGGGTGCCGTCGGCGAGGTGGACGAACCGCTCGCGGGTGAGGTCGGGGCGGTTGCGGTAGCCGCGGGCCAGCTGGGCGCCGCCGAGGTACATCTCCCCGGTCTCCCCCGCCGCGACGAAGCGTCGCTGCGGGTCGAGCAGGTGCACGGTGCAGTTGTCCATCGGCAGCCCGATCGGCACCGCCGGGCCCGCGTCGTCGGCCTCGCCGCACTCGTGCAGCGTCAGCCCGACGGTCGTCTCCGTCGGCCCGTACATGTTGAGGACGCGGCAGCCGGGGCCGAACATCGACCGGGCCCGGGCCGCGACCGCCGAGCGCAGCTGCTCGCCGACGACGACGAGGACCTTGAAACCGGCCGGGCGCACGTCGAGCTGGCCGATCAGGTCCAGGTGCGACGGGGTCAGCGACAGCGTGTCGGCGCCCGAGTGCTCCAGCAGGTGCCGCAGCGTGAGGTGGTTGGGCTCGTCCGGGACCAGCACGAGCGTGCCGCCGGCGAGCATCGGGGTGAACAGCGCCGTGTTGGACAGGTCGAAGGCGAGCGACGTGAACACGGCGAAGGCGGTGCCGGGGCCGCAGCCGAAGCGGGCGGTGGTCCAGTCGACGTAGTTGGCGAGGGCGGCGTGCTCGATCTCCACGCCCTTCGGCCGGCCCGTCGAGCCGGACGTGTAGATGACGTACGCGAGGTCGCCGGGGGCCGGCGTGACGTCGACGGGCGGCACCCCGCCGGTGGCCAGCTCGTCCAGCCGTACGACGGTGCAGCCGGGGCCGGCGACGGGCCGCTCGGCGTATTCGCCCTGGACCAGGCAGACCCGCGCGCCGGCGTCGGCGAGCAGGCCGGCCAGGCGGGCATCAGGGTGCTGCACGTCCAGCGGCAGGTAGGCGGCGCCGGCCTTCAGCACGCCCCACATGCCGGCGATCGCCCACATCGACCGGTCCGCGAGCAGGCCGACGACCGAGCCGCGGCCGGCGCCGAGCTCCAGCAGCCGGGCCGCGACGACCTCGGAGCGGGCGTCCAGCTCGGCGAAGGTGAGGCGGCCGCCGGGCCAGCGCAGCGCCTCGGCGTCGGGCCGGCTCGCGACGACCTGGCGCAGCCGCTGGACCACGGTCGCCGGGTCGCCGGGCGTACCGGTCGCGTCCGTCGCGTTGCCGTCCCAGTGCCGGATCTCTTCCGGTGACAGGGCCTCGGCGACGGCGTCGAGGACGGCCTGCATCCGCTCCGTGCTGCCTGGGCCGTCGCGCCAGGTCAGGGTCAGCTCGGTGCGGCCGCCGCACTCGACGAGGTTCAGGTCGGGCGGGCTCGCCGCGGTGAGCAGCGGCACCGGGTACAGGGTGCGGGCCTCGAACCCGTCCGTGCAGAGCTGCTCCGGCTCGATCCGGCCGAGGTGCGCCAGGACCGTCGCGGACGCGTACCGGCGCTTCTCCGGCGGGCTCTTCTCCATGGCCTTCACCAGCGAGCGCAGGATCGGCCGGGGCAGCTTCAGCAGGCCCGACTCGATGCGGCCGCTGACCTCGCGGCCCTCGGCCATCGCGGTGAGGACCCGCTCGTGAAACGCCTCCCACGGCTCGCCGGCGGCGCAGTCGAAGAGCTCGACCTGCGACAGGCTGCCGGTGCTGCGGACGCCGGGGACGTGCCGGCGCAGGTCGAACGCGACCGCGAAGCGCGCCGAAGGCAGGTCGTAGGCGGCGGTGAGCGCCGCGGCGACCTGCGCGACGAGGCCGCGGTGGTAGCCGTCGACGGTCCGCCGGGCCCAGGCGGTGCGCTTCTCGCCCGCGGGCTGGCCGAGCGGCGACGTCCACTCGATCTTCGGGTTCGGCGGCTTCTGCTCCGGCGCCGGGAAGCGGGCGAAGACGTCGTCCTCGGTGAGGTCGTCGGCGGCGCCGAGCGGCTTCTCGCCGCGCAGCGCCCGGAACACGTCGGCGATCCACAGCGCCATCCCCGGCCAGTCCATGACGGCGTGGGACGCGCGGAAGACGACGGCGGCCGGGTCGCCCGGGCAGTACAGCACCTCGCACCAGGCGCCGTCCGGCGTCGGCAGCGGGTCGTGCAGGGCGGCCACGTCGGCGACGGCGACCCCGTCGGCGGTGCCGCCGACTGCCCGGACCCGCGGCGGGGTGCCGCCGGCGAGCCAGGCCTTGCGGGTGTACCGCAGGGCCGTGTCGGGGCAGGCCGCGGCCACCGTGGTGACGGCGGCGCGCAGCGCGTCGGCGTCGATCGACCCGGCCCCCTCCACGACGGTCTGGATGACCGGCGAGATGGTGTCCGGGTGCGCGAGCCACCAGCGGTCGCTGGCCGACACCGGTTTCCTGGAGGCACGGCCCCGAACGCTCATGGGTCCGTTTCTAACAGCGCCGGTCCTGGTGGATTCCTTAGAGCAGGCCCGGATCGGGCCGCCGCGGGCGGCCAAGACTGTGAAGACGACCAGTCGTGCTGTGCATCCACAGCCACGCACGCGGCGGCGTCGTAGCGTGCGGTCGGCGTGGTGGAGATCGTCGCCACGCCGTGCCCTGCAGCCGTGCGACGGCAGCACCGAGGAGGTGGCACGTGACTCGAGCATCTTCACTGCTGGATCTGCGCCGAGACCAGCCCGGAGCCGGTGACGGCCGCGGGTCGCTCGCCGAGCGGTTCACCGCGTCGGCGACGGCACAGGGCCGGTTCCGGTCCACCGACGAGTGCCTGCGCTGGCTCGGCGAGCAGCGGGAGCTGCAGTCGTACGCCGTGGAGCGCGTCCCGTTCGACAAGCTGCAGGGCTGGCGGTTCACCGAGGACTCCGGCAACCTGGTGCACCACAGTGGACGGTTCTTCACCATCGAGGGGCTGCACGTCGGCCTGCAGCCGTTCCGGGTGCCGTCGTGGACGCAGCCGATCATCGTGCAGCGCGAGATCGGCATCCTCGGCATCCTCGTCAAGGAGTTCGACGGCGTCCTGCACTGCCTGATGCAGGCCAAGATGGAGCCGGGCAACCGGAACCTGGTGCAGCTGTCCCCGACGGTGCAGGCGACCCGCAGCAACTACACGCGGGTGCACCAGGGCCGGGCGATCCCCTACCTGGAGCACTTCGTCGCGCCCCGGCGCGGGCGGGTCGTCGCCGACTCGCTGCAGTCGGAGCAGGGCGGCTGGTTCCTGCACAAGCGCAACCGCAACATCGTCGTGGAGGCCGACGCCGACGACGACATCGAGGTGCTGCCCGGCTTCTGCTGGATGACCGTCGGGCAGGTGCAGCAGCTGCTGGCGCTCGACGACGTCGTCAACATGGACGCCCGCACGGTGCTGTCCATCATGCCGTTCGCCCGGCCGGAGTCCGACACCGGCGGCGCCGACCCGTTCCGGTCCGCGCTGATCCGGTCCCTGGACCCGGAGGCATCCGCCGTACACACGGTGACCGACGCGATCAGCTGGCTGACGGAGAACAAGGCCCGCTTCGAGCTCACCCAGCGCCGCATCCCGCTGCTGGACACCGCCGGCTGGCACCGCGGCGCCGACGAGATCGCCCACCTGTCCGGCGGGTACTTCAGCATCGTCGGCGTCGACGTGCGCGCCAAGGACCGCGAGGTCGGCGCGTGGATGCAGCCACTGCTGCGGCCGGCGGCGCCCGGCCGGCTGGCGTTCCTGGTCCGGCGCATCGACGGCGTGCTGCACGTCCTGCTGCAGGCCCGGCCGGCCGCTGGCGCGCTGGACATCGTGGAGGCCGCGCCGACGCTGCACTGCACGCCGCAGACCTTCCGGACGCTGCCGACGGCGCACCGGCCGCAGTTCCTCGACTACGTGCTGGACGCGCCGCAGCGGCAGATCCGCTTCGACACGTGGCTGTCGGAGGAGGGCGGCCGCTTCCTGCACGCCCTCAACCGCTACCAGGTCATCGAGGTCGAGGACACGTTCCCGGTGACACCGCCGCCGAACTTCATGTGGCTCACCGTGCACCAGCTGATGACGCTGCTGCGCTTCGGCAACTGCCTCAACGTCGAGGCCCGCAGCCTCCTCGCGTGCCTGCACACCCTGTGGTGACAGCGGCACCGGTCCTCGGCGTCCTCGGGGGCATGGGCCCGCTCGCCTCGGCGGCGTTCCTGCAGACCGTCTACGAGGTCGCCGTCGAGCAGGTCGCGCCGGCGGCGGAGCAGCAGCTGCCCCGCTGCCTGCTCGACTCCGACCCGGCGATGCCGGACCGCACCGAGGCGATCCTGTCCGGACGCACCGAGGAGCTGACCCGGCTCGTCTCCGACCGCATCGAGGCGCTCGTGCGGCTCGGCGCGACCCGGGTGGTGATGACGTGTGTCACCGCGCACCACCTGATCGACCGGCTCGACCCCGGCCTGCGGGCCAGGCTGATCTCCGTCGTCGACGCGGTCTTCGCCGAGCTGGACGTGGCGGGCGAGGGGCGGTTCCTGATGCTCGCGACGACCGGCACCCGCAAGGCTCGCACGTTCGAACGGTCGGCCCACTGGCCGGCGGTCGCGCACCGGGTCGTGGTCCCG
Organism: Dactylosporangium sp. NPDC006015; assembly: GCF_040614215.1. Taxonomy (NCBI): domain Bacteria; kingdom Bacillati; phylum Actinomycetota; class Actinomycetes; order Micromonosporales; family Micromonosporaceae; genus Dactylosporangium; species Dactylosporangium sp. NPDC006015. The sequence goes on along the minus strand of NZ_JBEXUD010000050.1, from coordinate 71,594 downwards.
CCGCCGGACGCCCAGGACGAGATCCACTACCTGCTCTACCGGCTGAAACGCGAACCGGTCAGCGCGGAGCTGGTCGAGCGCTTCGAGCGCCTCGCGGACCGCTTCGACTGCCAGGGCGTCATCGCCGGCTGCACCGAGATGCATCTGGTCACCCGCTGGCGGCGGGCGCACGGTGGGGGTCCGGTCGTCCTCGACCCCCTGCTCGGCATCGCCACCGGCCTGAGGAAACTCACGGACGAGGAGACTGACTGATGTTACCCACCGCTCAGCAGTACTGGCGGGATCTCCTGCACGGCTTCGAGGAGCCGACGACACTGACGCCGCAGCGGCAGGTCCGGCGGCCCGGCGCCGTGCACGCGGCGTCGGTGGCATGGGATCCCGCGCAGACCGCGCAGCTCACCGCCGCCGCCGGGCGCCTCGGGCTGCGCGCCGAGGACCTCGTCGTGGCCGCGTGGGGGCTGCTGCTGGCCGTCCAGGCCGGCGCCGACGACGTCGTGCACGGCGCGCTCGTCGACGGCGACACCACCGAGCCCGTGCCGGTCCGCGTCCGTCCCGTCCCGGCGCGGCTGCTGTCGGCGCACCTGCGCGACGCCGCCGAGCAGTACGCGGCCAACGTCCGGCACGCCGGCGTTCCCGCCTCGCAGCTGCCGCACAGCACGTCGCTCGTGCGCTGCGGCCGGCCGGTGCCGGACCCCGCGGACCTGGTGCTGTTCCAGGCCGACCTGGCGGGGCCGGGCGGGCGGCTGCGGCTGAGCGCGCCGGCCGACCTGCTCACCGAGGCCGACGTCCGGCTGCTGCTGGTGCACGCCAGCCAGCTCCTCGCCGCCGTCGCCGCCGCGCCGGTCACGGCGCGGCTGCGCGACGTCGGCCCGCAGTCAGGGTTCGAGCGGCACCGTGCGGTGCGGCAGTGGAACGCGACCACCACCGGCCGGGAGGCCGGCCGCTGCATCCACGAGCTGTTCGAGCGGCAGGCCGCACTCACCCCCGACGCGGTCGCCGTGCTGCAGGGCGCGGACCGGCTGACCTACGCGCAGCTCGACGCCGCCGCCGATCGCCTCGCGCGCCGCCTCGCCGCGGCCGGGGTCGGCCCCGGCGACTTCGTCGCCCTGCACCTGTCCCGGACGGTACAGACCGTGGTGGCGCTGCTCGGCGTGCTCAAGGCCGGCGCCGCCTACGCCCCCGTCGACGCGGCGCAGCCGGTGGAGCGCATCCGGGGGCTGCTGCGGACGCTGCGGGTGCCGGTGGTGCTCACCGACCCGGCGGCGCTGCCGACCGTGCACGCCGTCACCGAGGCGGTGCCAGCGGTCCGGGAGGTGCTGTGGCTCGGCGCGCCCGGCCTCGGCCCCGACGACACCTGGGCCCTCGCCGAGCCCGCCGCCGACGCCCCGGCACCGCGCCGGGCGGTCGACGCCGACGTCGCGTACGTCATCTTCACGTCCGGCTCGACCGGCACGCCGAAGGGGGTCGTGCTGACCCACGCCCCGGTGGTCAACCTCATCGACTGGGTCAACGAGACGCACGCGGTCGGTCCCGCCGACCGGGTCCTGTTCGTCACCTCGCTCGGCTTCGACCTATCGGTGTACGACGTCTTCGGCGTCCTCGCCGCCGGCGGCAGCATCCGTGTCGCCTCCGACGCGGAGGTCCGCGACCCGCAGCGGCTGCTGACCGTCCTGGACAGCGAGCCGATCACCTTCTGGGACTCCGCCCCGGCGGCGCTGCAGCAGCTGGAGCCGCTGTTCGCGCTGCGCGCCGCGACCACCGCCAGCCGGCTGCGGCTGGTGTTCCTCAGCGGCGACTGGGTGCCGCTGACCCTGCCGGACGCGGTCCGCGGCGCGTTCCCCGGCTGCGAGGTCGTCGCGCTCGGCGGCGCCACCGAGGCGGCGATCTGGTCCAACTCGTTCCCCGTCGGCGCCGTCGACCCGGCGTGGACGAGCGTGCCGTACGGCCGCCCGATCGCCAACGCGCACTACTACGTGCTGGACGCCGCGCTGCGGCCCGCCCCGGTCGGCGCCCCCGGCGACCTCTTCATCGGCGGCGACTGCCTGGCTCTGGGCTACCACGGCGACGCCGAGCTCACCGCGGCGAAGTTCGTCCCCGACCACCTGTCGGGGCGGCCGGGCGCGCGGCTGTACCGCACCGGTGACCGCGCCCGGTACTGGGCGGACGGCACCATCGAGTTCCTCGGCCGGCAGGACCAGCAGGTGAAGGTCCGCGGGTTCCGCATCGAGCTCGGCGAGGTCGAGGCGGCCCTGGCGACGCTGCCCGGGATCGCCACCGCCGTTGCCGCGGTCCACGGCGCCCGCGCGGACGCGCAGCTCGTCGCCTACGTCGTGCCGGAGCCCGGCGTCTACCCGGACCCGCGCGACATCCGCGAGCACGTCGCCACGCTGCTGCCCGCGTACATGGTGCCGGCGCACGTCATGACCCTGGACGAGCTGCCGGTGACCGCCAACGGCAAGCTGGACCGCCGCGCGCTGCCGGAGCCCGGCGACGACGGGCCGGCCCGCCCACCGTACGTGGCGCCGTCGACGGCCGCGGAGAAGGCGATCGCCGCGACGTGGGCGGAGCTGCTCGGGGTCGACCAGGTCGGCCTCGACGACAACTTCTTCGACCTCGGTGGGCACTCGCTGCTCATCACCCAGCTCATCGCCCGCCTGAAGGCGACCCTGGAGATCGACGTGCCGGTCCGTGCGGTCTTGGACCACCAGACGGCGGGCGCGTTCGCCGCGGTCGTCGAGGCGGCGCTGATCGCCGAGCTGTCCGCACCGGCCGACGCGGCCGTCTGAGAGAGGAACCTCCCATGAACGACGCCTTCCGCGTGGTGCGCAACGACGAGGAGCAGTACTCAATCATGCCGTCGGACATGACGAACCCGCCCGGGTGGCGGGACGAGGGCACCGTCGGCACCCGCGCCGCCTGCCTCGCCCGCATCGGCGAGGTGTGGACCGACCTGCGGCCGCGCAGCCTGCGCGAGTCCGTCGCGGCCCGCGCCGCGCAGTAGAACGGCCAACGGGCCGGCACCACCGACGGGAGGAGTCGGGGTGCCGGCCCGTTGCTGTGCGCCGGTGGGGTCAGTCCGAGGGGGTTGCGGACTGATCCCGGGCGCTGATCAAAGCGGTGCGCAGCGTCGCGGACACGGCCCGCGCCTGGGCGAGGGCGTCCTCGATCCGGTCGACCCGCCCGGCGGTGCCGGTGCACCGGGCGACCTGGACGGTCCCCCGCAGCTCGTCCAGCAGCTGCGTGACGTGCCGCAGCGCGGCGTCGTCCAGCGACGGCAGCGGGGCCGGCGGCAGTGTGGACGGCGCGGTCACGTGGCTCGCCGGTAGAGCGTGCCCTCTTCCCACACCAGGTCGACCTTGTCCCAGCCGATCGCGGTGGCGGCGTCGGGGAAGAAGCCGCTGCCGTTGAAGTTCGCGCTCGTGTTGCACAGCACGGGGACGCCGCTGGCCTCGTGGTACGCCCGGAGGATCTCGGTCAGGTCGGGGTCCTGCGCCGGGCTCACGGTCTGCAGCCGGGCGGTGCCGTCCAGGTGCAGCACTGCCGGGATGCGCTCGACCCACGCCGGGCGCACGTCGTGCTCGAACAGCATGTACGGGTCGGGGGTGCCCGGCGAGAAGATCTCCGGGGCGTGCTCCTCCAGGCAGATCGGGGCCACCGGGCGGAACGGCTCGCGCCGCTTGATGTCGTTGAGCCGGTCCTTCATCGCCGCCTCGACGGGGGCGGCGAGGATGCTGCGGCCGCCGAGGGCCCGCGGCCCGAGCTCGGCCCGGCCGTTGAGCACCACGACCGGCTCGCCGGTGGTGTGCAGCAGCCGGCCGAGCTCCGCCGGGGTGCACGGGGCGGCGGACCAGCCGGCCGGGATCTGCGGCGTCGGCTGCAGGCGCGGGCCGGAGCGCACGTGCCAGTCGATGGCGCGCAGGCCGCCGGTGACGCCGAGGTGCGCGCAGGCGGTCCCGATCGCCGAGCCCGAGTCGTCCGGGAACGGCGGCACCCACATGGCCTTGATCATCGGGTGCCCGCGCAGCGCGCTGTTCCACTTGATGTTCAGCGCGCAGCCGCCGGCGAAGCAGAGGTTCCAGGGCTCGTCGCCCTTCCACGCCCGGATCTTCGCGGTGACCCGGTCCATCAGCAGTTCCTCGAGGAACTCGTGGACGGTGGCGAGCACGTCGTCGTCGCTGACGCCGAGCCGGGCGACGTCGGCGGCGACGTCGTCGAGGAACGCGTGGACGTAGCCGTGCGACGGCTCGCCGTTGCTGCCGCAGCCGATGATGGCCGCGCGGTACTTGCGGACCCGGTCGGTGTCGGCCTCGAAGTGCTCGTGGAACCGCTCGGCGAGGACGCCCTTCACCGCGTCGCTCGGCTTGCCGTAGGCGATGTACGCCATCAGCTTGCCGGCCACCGACAGGTCGTCGACGTTGCGGGACTTGTCCCGCCGCGCGTACGGGCCCCAGTGCTGCGACGCCATCGAGTACGTGTGACCGATCAGCGGGAAGACCTCACCGCCGGGCTCGATCCGGCCGCGTCCGTCCACACAGTACAGACGCGGGAAGCAGCCGCCGTCCCAGACGAGCACCATCGACGGCTCCTGCCGGACCGCGAACGGGCTGGTGCTGTAGGCGACGGACAGGTGGCTGGCGACGTGCACGAAGCTGGTGAACGGCCGGACGGTGCCGTCGATGTTCAGCTCGCCGCGGTGGGCGGGGCGGCCCGGGTCGGGCACGGCGGGCGTCTCCCGGTAGGGCGCGACGGTCAGGTCGACGGCGCCGGCGATCGTCTGCACCTTGATGTGGCCGTTGCGGGCACCGTCCCAGCCGTCGACGACCCAGTGGTCCACATCGGACACCTGGTAGCCGTGGTCCGCCAGGATGCGCGGCACCAGCTGCAGGTCGTCGAAGTTGCTGTACCGGGAGTTGTTGTCCAGCTTCTGCATCTCGATGTTGAACTCGAGACGGTCGCCGTCGATCAGGGCGATGCCGCCGCTCTGCGTGAATTTGAGCCCGGCTGTGATCACGTAGGCCTCCTGTGCCGTGCCGCTCGGTGCGTGTCGTTGGGTGGTGCGCCTGGCGTGCGGCACCGCCGACCCTGACCATTGGACCGGCTTTGAGCTTGGGAAATTGCTAAGCCAGCCGCGCCAGGCGCAGCACGCTCGCCGGCCCGCCGGTGAGCCAGGCGGCGAGCGGCACATCGGCGCCGCAGCGGACGCGGATCAGGTCGAGGACCCGCACCGCGCCGAGCGAGTCGCCGCCGAGGGCGAAGAAGTCCGCGGTCTCGTCCACCGGGCGGCCGAGGACCTCGGCGACGACCTGCCGGACGGTCTCGCGGACGGGATCGGCGGGCAGGAGGTCCCGGACCTGCACGGTGGCGTCGGCCGCGACGGTTCGCAGGATCCGCTGGTACGTGCCGGCGAGCCGTTCGATGCTGTCCGGCGTGAACAGGTCCGCGGCGTAGGTGACGTCGCAGCGCAGCCCGCCGCCGTCGGCGCGGATGTCGACCTCCAGCTCGTGCCGGGCCTGCGCCGGCGCGCCGGCGTCGAACGGGTCCAGGCGCAGCGGGCCCGCCTCCCGCACCGGCGGCGGGGTGTTGTGCAGCGTCATCGCGACCCGGAAGAGCGGGTTGCCGCCCGGGGGCCGGTCCGGGGCGAGGTGGCGCACGACCGCGTCGAAGGGCACCTGCTGGTGCTCGTACGCCTGCAGGGACCGCGAAACGGTGCGCGCCAGGAGGCTCGTGAACGTCTCGTCCGGCGTGACGTCGCCGCGGAGCACGACGACGTTGGCGAGGAAGCCGATGAGGTCCCGGACCTCGTCGTGCGGCCGGTTGGCGACCTGCGTGCCGAAGCACACGCCGGTGCGGCCGGTCCAGCCGGCGAGCAGCACGTGCAGCGCCGCCGCCAGCACCATGAACGGGGTCGCGTCGTGGTTGTCGAGGCACCCGGCGGGGATGGTGAACCGGTGCGTGCCGGCGCGCAGCGGTAGCGGGGCGGGGGCCGGACGGTCGTAGGGCAGCGGGGCGTCCGGCACGCCGGCGAGCTCCCGCCGCCAGTGGGCGAGGCTCTCCCGGGCGGCGGGTCCCTCCAGCCACTCGTGCTGCCAGCGGGCGTACTCGCCGTGCTGCGGCACCGGCGGTGGCGGGGCGGCGCCGGTCCGGTAGTGCTCGGCGACCTCGGCCGCGAACACGCCGATGGACCAGCCGTCGACGACGGCGTGGTGAAACGTCAGCAGCAGCGCCGCGTCGTCGTCGCCGAGCCGGACCAGGCGGGCCCGCACGAGGGGACCTGCGGCGAGGTCGAACGGGTCCTCTGCGGCGGCGAGCCGGTGCAGCTCCGCCTCGGCGGCGGCGGGGTCGAGGGCGGTCAGGTCGTGCACCGGCAGCGGCACCGGACCCGGCGGTAGGACGATCTGGACGGGGTGGCCGTCGTGCAGTCGCAGGACGGTCCGCAGCACCTCGTGGCGGTGTACCACCGCGGTGAGCGCGGCGTGCAGCCGCGCCACGTCGAGGGGGCCGGTGAGGCGGGTGTGCGCGGTCGTCAGGTACGCGGTGCCGTTCGGGGCCAAACGGTCCAGGAACAGCATCGCCCGCTGGCTGCCGGACGCGGGAGCCGGGTCGGCGGGCGGGGCGCCGAGGTCGGCGATGCCGCGCCGCCAGGCCCGCAGGCGCAGCTCGGCGCGCTCGTGCGGCGGCCGGGTGGTGGCGTCCTGTGGCAGCGTGTCGACGGTAGTGTTCGGCCGCCCGTCGAGGAGCGCGGCGAGGGCGGCGACGGTCGGGTGCTGGAACAGCTCCCGCAGGCTCAGCTCGACGTCGAGCGCGCGCCGGACCGCGGCGGCGGCGGTGGCGGCGAGCAGCGAGTGACCGCCGTTGGCGAAGAAGTCGTCGTCGATGCCGAGGCCGGCGACGCCGAGCAGCTCGGTCCAGATGCCGAGCAGGGTCCGCTCGCGATCGTCGCGGGGTGGCCGCCCCGGGGAGCCGGCCAGGGCGCCGGCCGGTGCGACGACGGTCAGGGCGGCGCGGTCGAGCTTGCCGGTACGGGTCAGCGGCAGCCGGTCGAGCACCATGATGTGCGCGGGCACCAGGAAAGGCGGCAGCTGCCCGGCGAGCGCCTCCCGGAGCGTGGCACCGTCCAGTCCGGCGGAGCCGGCGACGTGGGCGACGAGCCGCCGGTCGCCGGCGACCTCGACGAGGCTGACCGCGCACTCGGCGACCCCGTCGAGGCGGCGCAGCGCGGCCTCGATCTCGCCCGGCTCGACCCGGTGGCCGCGCAGCTTCACCTGCCGGTCGGCGCGGCCGACGAAGACCAGCCGGCCGTCGGCGCGGCGGCGCACGAGGTCGCCCGTGCGGTACAGCCTGCCGCCCGGTTCGGCGCCGAACGGGTCGGGCACGAACCGGTCGGCGGTGGCGTCGGGCCGGCCGAGGTATCCCCTGGCGACGCCCGCGCCGCCGACAAGCAGCTCCCCGACGACGCCGACGGGGACTGGCCGCAGGTGCCGGTCCACGACGTACGCGGTGGCCCCCGCGACGGGCAGCCCCATCGGCACGTCGCCATCGAGGTCGAGCCGGGCGAGATCGAGGCCGACGACGTGTGCGGTGGCGGTGACCGTGATCTCGGTGGGTCCGTAGGCGTTGACCAGCGACCCCGGCGGACCGGCGGCGAGCACCCGGCGGATGCGGGCCGGGTCGGGCACGTCGCCGCCGACGACCAGGCACCTGACGCCGTCGAACGCGGCCGGGTCGGCGTCGGCGACCAGGTGGAACAGCGCCGGGGTCAGCCGGACCACGCTCGCCCGGTGCTCGACGATCGCGGCCCGGAGGGTGCCGGCGTCCAGGGGGCGGCCGGCGGGGACGACGGCGAGGTGGGCGCCGTTGAGCAGCGCCGCCCACACCATGAACGTGGTGGTGTCGAACGACGGGTTCGCGGTCAGCAGCACCACGTCGCCGGCGGTGACGGGGGCGTGGTCGCCGGTCACCAGGTTGACGATCCCGCGGTGGGTGACGGCGACGCCCTTCGGCTCGCCGGTCGACCCCGAGGTGTGGACGACGTTCGCGAGACCGTCCGGATGCCCGGCGCCGCGGGACCGCCACGGCGCGGCGGCCGACGGACCAGACGCTGTATCGGACGACGGACCGGACGGCGTCACCAGCGGGACGTCTTCCGAGAGGGGCGCGCCCAGCACCGCGCGGATCCCGGCGTCGGCGGCCAGGAGCCGCAGCCGGTCAGTTGGCAGGACGGGGTCGAGCACGAGGTAGCCGGCGCCGGCCTTGAGGACGCCGAGCATCGCCACGATGAGCTCCGGCGACCGGTCCAGGTGCAGGCCGACCCGGTCGTCGGCGCCGACCCCCGCGGCGTGCAGGGCCGCCGCGACCCGGTCCGAGTCGGCGTCGAGGTCGCGGTAGGTCCACTGGCGATCCGGGCCGCTGAGCGCGACCGCGTCCGGGCGCCGCGCGACCTGTTCGGCGAACCCGGCGTCGAGGGTCACCCCGGCGGTGCGCCCCGGCGGGTTCCACCGCTGGATGGCATCGGTGAGCTCGGCCGCCGACATGAGCGGCACCTCGTCGGCGCCGATGTCGGGGCGGGCCGCCATCGCCCGCAGGACGCGCACCCAGGCGTCCAGCATCCGCCGCGCCGACGGCTCGTCCCACAGGTCGGTGGCGTACTGCAGCTCGGCGACGAGCGTGCGGCCCGTGTCCACGACGGTGCACGACAGGTCGAACTTCACGGTGTGCCCGGCGCCGTCGCGGGCGCGGACGGTCGCGCCGGGCAGGCTGAAGCCGCGCAGGTCGTCCTCGAGGACCTGGAACAGCACCTGGAACAGCGGGTGCCGCCCGGCGGCCCGGTCCCCGGCGACGGCGGCGACGACGTGGTCGAACGGGGCGTCCTGGTGTTCGAAGGCGGCGGTGCACGTGGCGGCGGTGCGGCGCAGCACCTCCCGCAGCGTCGGCGCGCCGCCGAGGTCGGTGCGCAGGGCGAGCATGTTGACGAACAGGCCGACGATGTCGTGCAGCTCCCGGCGGGGCCGGTTGGCGATCGGGGTGCCGACGACGACGTCGGTCTGCCCGGCCCAGCGGCCGAGCATGACGGTGAAGCCGGCGAGCAGCGTCATGAACAGGGTGACGCCCTCGCCGCGGCTCAGCCCCCGCAGCCGGTCGGCGAGGGCCGGGTCGAGCTCCAGGCGGACCCCGGCGCCGCGGTGGGACTCCTCCGCGGGGCGGCGCCGGTCGGTGGGCAGGGCGAGGGTGGCCGCCCCGTCGAGCCGCTCGTGCCAGTACCGCAGCTGCTCCCGCACGGCGCCCTGCTCGACGAGCTCCCGTTGCCAGGCGGCGTAGTCGGCGTACTGCAGGGGCAGCGCCGGCAGCCGGTGCGGGACGGTCGCGCTGAGCGCGGTGTACACGGTGCCGAGCTCCCGGGTGAAGATGCCCAGCGACCAGTCGTCGGTGACGATGTGGTGGAAGGTGAGCGTCAGCACGTGCCGGCGGGGGCCTAGCCGCAGCAGCACGAACCGCGCGAGCGGCAGCCGTTCGAGGTCGAACGGCCGGGCGACCTCGGCGGCGACGATCCGGTCCGCCTCGGCGTCGGCGGCGGCGGGGTCGAGGCCGGTGAGGTCGGCGTGGCGCAGGTCGGGTTCGGCGGTCTCGTGGACGATCTGCCGCGCGCCGTCGTCGGTGCCCTCGAAACAGGTCCGCAGCGCCTCGTGCCGCCGCACGCAGACGCGCAGCGCCTCGGTGAGGTGACCGACGTGCAGCGTGCCGTCGATGTCGACCGCGCCGCCCAGGTTGTACGTCGCGGTCCCCGGCACGAACTGCTCGAAGAACCAGATGCGGTCCTGCGCGAGCGACGCCCGGCACGCGAAGGCCGCACCGGCGCCGGCCGCCGGGACCGTCGCGGTCACGGGCGGGGGCCGTCGGCGAACCGGTGGCGCGCCACGGGGGTGATCCCGGCGGTCGCGAACGCCGACACCGGCGCCGACGGGGCGGCCAGCTCGCCGGCGAGGGCGGCGACCGTCGGGTGGCGGAAGAGCGTGGCGAGCGGCAGGTCGAGGCCGAGCTTCTCGGTGGTGCGGGCCACCAGCCGCATCGCCAGCAGCGAGTGGCCGCCGAGGGCGAAGAAGTCGTCGTCGGCGCCGACCCGCTCGACGCCGAGGACCTCGGCCCACACGTCGGCGAGCTGCTGCTCGAGCGGGGTCCGCGGCGGGGCGTACGGGCCGGCGGCGACGGTGATCTCGTCGTCGGGCCGGGCCCGCAGCGCCTGCTCGTCGACCTTGCCGTTGGCGCTCAGCGGAAGCCGGGGCAGCACGACGAAGCCGTCGGGGACCATGTACCGCGGCAGCCGCCGGCCGAGCGCGGCGTGCCAGTGCGCCACCGGCGCGTCGGCGGGCGTGTGACCGGAGGCCAGGTACACCACGAGCCGGTCCCCGCCGCCGGGGCCCGGGCGGGCCAGGACGGCCACCGCGTCGACGCCGGCGACCTCGCGGACGGCGGCGGCGACCTCACCGGTCTCGATCCGGTAGCCGCGGAGCTTGACCTGGTTGTCGGCGCGGCCGAGGTACTCCAGGACGGGCCCGTCGCCGACCTGCCGCCACCGCACGACGTCGCCGGTGCGGTACAGCCGCTGCCCGGGCTCGAACGGGTCGGGCACGAACCGGTCGGCGGTGAGTCCGGCGGCGCCGAGGTAGCCGCGGGCGACGGCATCGCCGCCGACGTGCAGCTCGCCGGGGACGCCCGGCGGCACGAGCCGCTGCCGCTCGTCCAGCACGACCACCGTGGCGTTGGGGTAGGGGGCGCCGATGAGCGCGCGGTGGTCGCCGGTCCCGGCGGCGTCGACCGTCATCCAGGTGGAGTCGATGGTCGCCTCGGTGAGGCCGTAGGAGTTGACGACGTCGGCGGCGGGGCCGAGCAGGTCGCGCATCGCGGCGAGCTCGTTGCGGTAGACGGTGTCGGAGCCGACCACCATGAGGCGCAGCCCGTCGAGGCGGGCGCCGACGGCCTCGGCGTGCGCGGCGAGCGCCCGGGCGACCGCGGGCACGAACTCGGCGAAGTCGATGCGCTCGCGGCGGATCAGCGACAGCAGCGCCGGCGGGTCGAGCAGGGTCTCGCGCGGGCACAGCACCAGCCGCGCGCCGGTGCCGAGGGCCCGCACGAGGTCGCCGGCGAACACGTCGAACCCGAACGCCGCCATCTGCAGCACCGACGTGACCCGCTCCGGCAGCCGGTAGGCCGCCACCCAGCCGTCGAACACGGCCCGCAGGCCGCGGTGGTGCACCATGACGCCCTTCGGCCGGCCGGAGGAGCCCGAGGTGAACAGCACGTAGGCGAGGGCGTCGACCGGTACCGTGGCAGCGGCGTCCACTGTGGACCAGTCGGCGGCGTCGTCGAGGCAGAGCAGGGTCGCCGCGGTCGGCGGGACGTCGGCGAGCCGGGCCCGGGACGTCAGCACGGCGACGGGCGCTGCGGCGTCGACGACGTCGGCCCGTCGCGTCGCGGGCCAGTCGACGTCGAGGGCCGTGAACGCGGCGCCGGCCCGCCACACGCCGAGCACGGCGGCGACCGTGTCGGCGGACCGGTCCAGCAGCACGGCCACGACGCTGTCGGGCCCGGCGCCGGCGGCCCGGACCGCCGCGGCGACCCGGCCGGCGCGCTCCCACAGCTGCGCGTAGCTCAGGGTCGCGGCGCCGTCGGTGACCGCCGGCGCGTCGGGCACCCGCCGCACCTGCTCCGCGATGGCTGCCAGCACGGATCCGGCGCGGTCGGCGCCGGCCCTGGCGCCGCGGCCGGCGGCCAGCAGCAGCGAAGCCTCGTTCGCGGCGAGCACGGGCACGTCGGCGACCCGCAGCGCGGGGTCGGCGGCGACGGCGGCGAGCACGCCCTGGAACCGTTCGACCAGCAGCCGGGCGGTCCGCTCGTCGTAGAGGTCGGTGCTGTACTCCAGCTCGCCCTCGATGCCGGCGGACGGGCCGCGCTCCCGCATCGAGAAGGTGAGGTCGAACTTCGCGGTCGTCGACGGGTGCGGCTCCTCGCGCAGGGTCAGCCCGTCGAGGGTGATGTCGACCGGCGTGGTGTTCTCCAGCGACATCATCACCTGGAACAGCGGGTGCCGGGCCGCGACCCGGGGCGGGTTCAGCGCCTCGACGAGCTGCTCGAAGGGCAGGTCCTGGTTGCCGTAGGCGGCCAGGTTCCAGTCGCGGACGCGGCCGAGCAGCTCCGTGAACGTGGGGTCGCCGGAGGTGTCGGTGCGCAGCACCAGGGTGTTGACGAAGAACCCGACGAGGTCGTCGAGGGCCGGGTCCATCCGCCCGGCGACGGGGCTGCCGACGGGGATGTCGGTGCCGGCGCCGAGCCGGGTGAGCAGCGCCGCGAGCGCCGCCTGCAGCAGCATGAACATGCTGGCGTCGCCGGCCCGGGCGAGCGTCTCCAGGCGGGCGTGCAGGGCGGCCGGGACGTCGAACGTGACGACGGCGCCGTCGTAGCTGGGCTCCGGCGGGCGGGGGCGGTCCGCGGGCAGGGTCAGCTCGCCGGGCAGCCCGGCGAGGGCCTTGCGCCAGAACGCGAGCTGTCGTGGTGCCTCGCTGTCGAGCAGGCGGCGCTGCCACACGGCGAAGTCGGCGTACTGCACTGGCAGCGGCGCCCAGCCGGGTTCGCGTCCGTCGCGGCGGGCCGCGTACGCGACGGCGAGGTCCCGGGCCAGGGGCTCCATCGACCAGGCGTCGCCGGCGACGTGGTGCACGACCACGGTGACGACGTGCTCGTCGGCGGCGGCCGCGAACACCCACACCCTGATCGGTGCCTCGGCGGCGAGGTCGAAGGCGTACTCGCCGGCGGCCGCGACCGCGGCGGCGATGCCGTCGGGTGCGACGGGGACGACGGTCACCTCGGCCGGGTGCGTGCCGGGCGGCGCGATCCGCTGCCGGGCGCCGCCGTCGGCGTCCTCGACGGTCGTGCGCAGCGTCTCGTGGCGGGCCATGAGGTCGCCGAACGCGCGGTGCAGCGCGGCGACGTCGAGCGGGCCGGTGAGCCGCAGCGACATGGCCATGTTATAGGTCGAGCTGGCGCCGAACAGCCGGTGCAGGAACCACAGCCGCTGCTGCCCGTAGGACAGCGGCACCGCGGCGGGCCGCTCACCCATGACGAGCGCGGGCCGATCCGAGACGGCCGCGGGCACCGGCCGGTCCGAGACGTCAGTGCCGGCGGTGTGCGCCACGCCCGAGACCGTGCGCGCCACGCCGGCGACCGTCGGGGCCTCGAACAGCGCCCGCACCGACATCTCCACCCCGAACGCGGACCGCACCCGGCCGACGAGCCGCGTGGCGAGCAGCGAGTGGCCGCCGAGGGCGAAGAAGTCGTCGTCCACGCCGATGTCGTCGCGGCCGAACAGTTCGCTCCACAGGCTCAGGATCCGCTGTTCCGCCGGTGTACCGGCAGCGCGGCCGGCCTTGCGGGCACCCGCCTCCAGCGGCATGGCGGCGAGCGCCTGCCGGTCGGTCTTGCCGCTGGTGAGCTGCGGCAGGCCGGGCAGCGCGACGAACCGGGCCGGCAGCATCGCCGGGGGCAGCAGTGCGCTGAGCCGCCGCAGCAGCGCCGCGGGGTCCTCGGCGACGGCCGGGTCGGCGGCGAGGTAGGCGACCAGCTGCCGGTCCCCACCGTCCTCGGGGCCGACGGTGCGGATGAGCACGGCCGCGTCGGTGACCTCCGGCAGCGTCCGCAGCGCCGCCTCGACCTCGCCGAGCTCGACCCGGACGCCGCGGACCTTCACCTGCGAGTCGGCGCGGCCGATGAACTCGAGGTCGCCGGCGGCGTCGCGGCGCACCAGGTCGCCGGTGCGGTACATGCGGGTGCCGGGCGGGCCGAACGGGTCGGGCCCGAACGCGGCGGCGGTCAGGTCGGGCCGGTTCAGGTAGCCACGCCCGAGCCCGGCACCGGCGATGTACAGCTCCCCCACCGCGCCGGGGCCGACGTCGCGCAGGTCGCGGTCCAGGACGTACAGGCGCGCGCCGGTGACCGGCCGGCCGATGGGGGCGGTCGCGGTGCCCGGGTCGGGGCGGCACGGCCAGAACGTCGACTCGATCGACGACTCCGTCGGCCCGTACAGGTTGTACAGCGGCGCGTCCAGCACCGTGAAGTACCGCCGCACGAGGCCGATCGGCAGGGTCTCGCCGCCGCACAGCACGTGCCGCAGCGTCGCGCAGGCCCCGGCGCCGAGCTCGTCGAGGAACTCCCGCAGGGTGCTGGGCACGAACTGGACGGAGGTGACCCCGGCCCGCTGGATCAGCGACACCAGGTACCGCGGGTCGTGGTGCCCGTCGGCGGCGGCGACGACGAGGACGGCGCCGACCGACAGCGGCCAGAACAGCTCGTGCACCGACGGGTCGAAGGTCAGCGGGGTCTTCAGCATGGTGCGGTCGCGGCCGTCGAGCGGCTGCTCGCCCTGCCACCACCGCAGGGTGTTGACGATCCCGGCGTGCGGCACGACGACGCCCTTGGGCCGGCCGGTGGACCCCGACGTGTAGATGACGTAGGCGGGGTGCGCCGGCAGCAGGCCGCGTTCCGCCTCGTCGACGCGTCCGGCGCCGGCGTCGAGGCCGGCCCGGACCGCCGGGTCGTCGAGCACGACCACATGCCGGCCGGGGGCGGACGGCACGACGCCGGCGGCCGCGGCGACGGTCAGGACCACGACCGGCCGGGCGTCGTCCAGCAGCGCGGCGACCCGGTCCGCGGCGTGCTCGGTGTCCACCGGCAGGAACGCGGCACCGGCCTTGCCGGTGGCGAGCGCGCCGACGACGAGGTCGGTCGAGCGGGGCACGGCGAGCGCGACGACGCGTTCGGGGCCGGCGCCGAGGTCGCGCAGCAGCCGGGCGAGCCGGTCGGCGCGGGCGTCGAGCTCGGCGTAGGTGAGGACCTCGTCGCCGGACATCAGCGCCATGGCGTCCGGCGTCCGCCGGGCCTGCGCCTCGAACAGCCCTGGCAGCGTCTCCGGTTCGGCGGCGGGCGCGGCGTTGTCGCAGGGGATCAGCAGCGGGCGGACCGGCGCCGCGGGGTTCCGCAGCAGGTCCCGGAGGAGGTCCTCGTAGCGCCGCAGGTGGTCGCGGACCGTCCCCTCGTCGAACAGTTCCGCGTCGTATTCGCAGGTGATGATGTACGAGCGGGGCATCGCGAGGATGTCGACCTCGAAGTCCGCCTTGGCGAACCGTCGGGTGGTGCGCAGCAGCGCCAGGTCCAGGCCCGGCACCGTCGGGATCCGCAGCGGCCGGTCCAGGTTGAAGAACGAGCCGAAGATCCGCTCCCCCGGCGCGAGGGTGACCGGCAGACGGTCGCGGACGGCCTGCACGGAGAAGCCCGGGTGCTGGTAGTCCTCGGCGAGGGCCCGCTGCACGGCCCGCAGGTGCGCCTGCACGGTGCCGTCCAGCGGCACCCGGCTGAGCACGGGCAGGACGGTGCTGCAGTTGCCGACGAGGTGGGTGCCGCCGGGCAGGTCCCGCTGCGCCAGCGGCACCCCGACGACGAGCGCGTCCTGGCCGCTGAGCTGGTGCAGCAGCCCGGCGTAGGCGGCGAAGAGCACGGTGAACGGGGTGCAGCCGAGCTTCGGCCCGACCGTCGCGACGAGCTGCGACACCTCCGCGGACACGGTGTGCTCGACGCGGCCGCCGGCGCGGGCGGTCCTCGCGGTGCGGGACCGGTCGGACGGCAGCCGCAGCACCGGGAACCCGCCGGCGAACCGCTCGTCCCAGTACGCGGTGTCGGCCGGGCGGTGCTCCAGGTGC
This sequence comes from Dactylosporangium sp. NPDC006015, assembly GCF_040614215.1. Taxonomy (NCBI): domain Bacteria; kingdom Bacillati; phylum Actinomycetota; class Actinomycetes; order Micromonosporales; family Micromonosporaceae; genus Dactylosporangium; species Dactylosporangium sp. NPDC006015. The sequence goes on along the minus strand of NZ_JBEXUD010000050.1, from coordinate 55,854 downwards.
TCGACGTAGTCACGGAACCTGGGGGCCGGGGGCAGGGCGGCGCCGGCGCCGTCGCGGTACAGGGCGAGCAGCTCGTCGATGAGCACGCCGAAGGACCAGCCGTCGATGACGCTGTGGTGCACGGCGAGGTGCAGGTGGTGCAGCTGCGGGGCGAGCCGCAGCAGGTGCGCCCTGAGCAGGGGGCCCGCGGCGAGGTCGTAGGCGTCGCCGGCCCGCTCGTGCAGCCACGCGTCGATGCCCTGCGGGTCGGCGGTGAGGTCGACCAGCGGCAGGTCGGTGGCGGACGGCGGCAGGGCGCGCTGGCTGCCGCCGTCGGTGGCGAAGACCGTGCGGAGGCTGTCGTGGCGGGCGACGACGTCGGCGAGCGCGCGGCGCAGCGCGGCCACGTCCAGCGGGCCGCGCATCACGATCATCACGGACTCGTTGTAGGCACGCGAGTGGTCCGCGCCCATCTGGTCGAGGAACCAGATGTCCCGCTGCGCCGCGCTGAGCGCATACGGCCCACCGGCCGGCACGGGCACAGGCGGTGCCGGCACCGGTACAGGCGCGGGCTGGGGCAACGGCGGTACAAGGGCGGGCGCAGGCGGTACAAGGGTGGGAGCGGGCACCGGGTAGGCGCCGGTGAGCAGGGCGTGGGCCTGGCTCATCACCCGCGAGTGGACCTCGAGCATCCGCAGGACCGGGTCGGTCTGCGCCGTCTGCGGCTGGCGATCGTCCACAGTGTCCGGACCTCTCCGTGGGTGGCCTCCGCGGCGGAGGGGCGATTGGCTCGGCCGGCCACCGCCCGTGGCAGGTGACCGGCCTGGCACCTCGCGGCCCGCCGGAGCGTCACCCTGGCCCGGCGGGTCGCGATGCCGTCATCAGACCCCAGGCGCCGACCCCGCTCAAGTCGCCGGCGGCAACACTGGGCGAATCGCTAGCCCGCCCGCCGCGCCGCGCCGGTATCGTCGGCCACCGAACGGTTACCGAACGGAACAGGGCTGATGACGCTGTCTGGAAGCGACACGCACACGCCGGTGCCGTTGCGGCACAACCGCGACTTCGGGATCTTCTGGGCCGTGCAGGCGCTGTCGACGCTGGGCAGCTCGTTCTCCCTCGTCGCGATCCCGCTGCTGGTGCTGCACGCGACCGGTTCGGTGGCGCAGATGGGTCTCATCACCGGCATCGCCGGGGCCGGCACCGTCGCGAGCGGGCTGTTCGCCGGTGTCCTCGTCGACCGGGCCGACCGGCGGCTGCTGATGATCTGGTGCGACCTGACCCGGCTGCTGCTCTACGCGGCGGTCCCGGCGGTGTGGTGGACCGCCGGCGAGCACGTGTGGCTGCTGTACCCGGTCATCGGTGTCGCCGCCGTGTTCCAGATGGTGTTCGACGTCGCCTGTTCCGCGGCGGTGCCGAACATCGTCGCGCGGGAGCAGATCACCGCCGCCAACAGCCGGCTGCAGGCCACCTACGGCGCGGGGTTCGTGCTCGGGCCGATGGCCGCCGGGCTGGTCGCCGCGCTGGCCGGCCCGGTGACCGCGGTCGCCGTGGACGCGGTGACGTTCGGCGTCTCGGTGGTGGGGTTGCTGCTGATCCGGCTCCGTCCGGCCACCGGCGGGCCCGCCATGGACCCGATCGCCGGGCGGCCGACGGCCGTGTGGCGGGACCTCGCCGTCGGGGTCCGGTTCCTGTGGCGCACGCCGGTGCTGCGGGCGATCACCCTGCTGTACACCCCGGTCACGTTCCTCAGCCTCGGCCTGGTGGACGTCTTCATCTACTACGTGCGGCACGACCTCGGTCAGGGGGACCGGGTCGTCGGCGGCCTGCTCGGCGCCGCCAGCGTCGGCTCGATCGTGGCCGCGGTGATCACCCCCGCGGTCCGCCGCCGGGTCGGCTTCGGTCCGGCGTGGCTGGCGGCGTACCTCGCCTGCGGGGTTGCGATCGCCGCCGCCGGCCTGGTGTACCACCTGGTGGTGGTGCTGGTCGCGGCGGTGGTGTTCGCGTTCGGCGAGACGATGGCGGGGATCAGCTCCGCCTCCCTGCGCCAGACGGTGACCCCCGACCACCTGCTCGGCCGGGTCACGGCCGCCTTCTGGATGGTGCATCACGCGTTCGGGCCGGTCGGCGCGCTGGTGCTGACGTCGGCGGTGGCGCACGCGGGGGTGCACGGGCCGCTGATCGCGGTAGGAGTATCGTTCCTGGCGATCGTCGCCGCCGGGCTCCTCACCCCGCTGCGGGCCGCGGCGAGTCGATGATCAGGTTCTGGCGTCACGCCACACCTTTCGTGATCCGCTCTCACGTCACGCCGTGCTGGCTATGCTCCGCCGGTGTCAACCATGCGACTGATGGTGCTCGGGCTGGTGTCGTCGCTCCAGCCCGTGCACGGCCATGACATCCGCCGCGGTCTGTTGGCGTACGACGGAAGACCGGCGATGAGCGTCCCCGCTGGTTCGGTCTACCACGCGCTGCGCAAGCTCACCGCCGAGGGCCTGCTGGAGCCGGTGGAGACGGAGCGCAGCGGCGCCCGGCCCGAGCGCACCACCTACCGGACCACGCCCGCGGGTGTCCGCGAGTTCCGGGTGCTGCTGCGGCGGTACTGGTGGCAGTACCAGCTGCCGAGCGACCCGTTCCTGTCCGCGCTGTCCTTCCTGCCGTCGCTGTCACGGGCCGAGGCGGTGACGGCGCTGCGCACCCGAGCAGGCATTTTGTGGTCCTTCGCCGAGCAGCAACGCCGGGACCTCGACGATCGCACCGTCGATCGGCCGGAGCACGTAGAATGGCAGCTGGAGCGGGCCCTGCGTTGGTTCGAGTGTGAAGCCGACTGGTGCGTGGAGATCGCCGACCGTATCGAGGACGGGATGGGCGTGCACGACACCGACCTGCTGCCATTCCCACCTGCAGACGTCGACGAGGCGCCACCGTCACCGGACGGCGCACTCGCCGCGCGCCCGCGACGCCGCACGCCGGGTAGCCGCGCGACCGCGCGGGCCTGACCGTCGGCCGATCCGCCACCCGGACGGCCGCATTCGACCGAGGAGCTACATGCCTGCCGTCCTGACCAGCCGCCCGCCAGGTGGCACTCGTCTTCTCGGCGTCGGCGCGTACCGGCCCGACCGGATCGTGACCAACGACGAGGTCTGCGGGCCGATCGACTCCTCCGACGAGTGGATCCGGCAACGGTCAGGAATCGTGACGCGCCGCCACGCGCGGCCCGACGAGACCGTCGCGAGCATGGCGGCCGCCGCCGCCCGCGACGCGCTCGCGTTCGCGGGGGTGCCGGCCGAGCGGGTCGACACGGTGATCGTCGCGTCCATGTCCAACCTGCAGCAGTCGCCGCCGATCGCGCCGGAGATCGCGCATCGCGCCGGCGCCGGGTCCGCCGCGGCGCTGGACGTCGGCGCCGCCTGCTCCGGGTTCTGCCACGGTCTCGCCGTCGCCGACGCGCTCGTGCGGGCCGGGACCGCCGGGTACACGCTGGTCATCGGCGCCGAGCGGATGACCGACATCATCGACCCCAAGGACCGCTCCACCGCCTTCCTGTTCGGTGACGGCGCCGGTGCCGTGCTGGTCGGCCCGGCGGCGCTGCCGGGGATCGGGCCGGTGGTGTGGGGCTCCGACGGCGCCCGCAGCGGTCTCATCGCGCACAGTGACTCCTGGCTCGCGGTCCGCGACAAGCCCGAGTTCTGGCCGACCATGCGGATGGCCGGTCAGGAGGTGTTCCGCTGGGCGATCCAGCAGGTCGCGCCGACCGCCCTCGCCGCCGTGGGCGCGGCCGGGCTCGACGTGGCCGACCTGGCCGCGTTCGTGCCGCACCAGGCGAACCTGCGCATCATCGACAAGCTCGCGGCGGCGCTGCGGCTGCCGGACACGGTGCGGGTCTCCCGGGACATCGTGGACACCGGCAACACGTCGGCGGCGTCGATCCCGCTCGCGCTGCACACCATGCTCACCGGCGGCGGACCGGCGCCGAGCGGACCGGCGCTGCTGACCGGGTTCGGCGCCGGGTTGTCCTACGCGGCGCTGGTGGTCGACCTCCCCTGACTGGTGCATTCACCAGTCATTCACACCCGTCCGTGCGCGGGCGGTAGCTTCGCGTGGCGGGCGTCAGGCACACTGCGTCCATGGGTCGTAGCGAACGACGTCGATTCCTGATCGTCGCCGTGTGCCTGGCGCTCGTCACCACCAGCGCCTGCACACCCGAGCAGGGCCGGGACGGCGCGAACTCGGTGCCCGCCTACGCGAAGCCGCCCCGCAGCTTCGCCGACGTGCTCGACCAGTCCGGCGACCGGCCGGTCAAGGCCGACCAGCACAGCCTGTCCGTCTCGCGCAGCGCCGTGTCCTCGCGCGTCACCGACGACCTCGGCCAGGGCATCGTCCTGCGCGACGGCGCCGTCGAGCTCACCGCGCGCAGCACCGGCAAGGGCAGCGGCGGCTCCGCCGCCAAGGGTGTCGTCGTCTTCCGCGACGCCGTCGACGGCACCGACGTCGCCGAGCAGGTGCTCGCCCCGGAGGCGGCCCGCATCTTCTACGTCGTCAAGAGCGCCGCCGCGCCGGTGTCGTTCGACACCGCCGTGTCGGGGGCCACCCCGGTGCCGGCCGGAGCCGGCATCGTGCTGAAGTCCAAGGACGCGACCGTCGGCGCGATCCCCCCGTCGTGGGCGTACGACGCCGACGGCAAGCTGGTGCCGTCGCACTACGAGGTGCACGGCAACACCGTCCGCCTGGTCGTGGAGCACCGAACGGCCGGCGTCGCGTACCCCGTCGTCGCCGACCCGCCGTTCATGCTCGGCGCCGGCGGCCGGCTCGTCGGCGCCCAGCTCCTCGGCGGGATCTTCGAGTGGGCGGCGATCGCCGCGATCACCTGGGGCGTGGTCAAGTTCGACTCGAACGGCTGCCTGACCCTGAGCACGTTCGCGTCCTGCGCCCTGCATCCGCTGGAGCACGACTGGAGCAACAAGGCCGCGCCGAAGGCCTCGGCGTTCGACGCGAAGATGCCGAAGCTGAAGGGCGACCGCCTGCCGGACGCCCAGCGCACGCTCAACCAGCTCGGCCTGCGCAACGTCCACCTCGTCGACGACACCGGCAAGGACCGCACGGTGCTGGACCCGAAGAACTGGGTGGTCGCCGCGCAGTCCCCGGCCGAGGGCACGACCGTGCACGCCAACACCGAGCTCACCCTGCGCGTGCGCAAGCCGTCCGACGGTGAGGGCGGCTCCGGCGCCGCCGGCGCCGTGCCCGACGTCATGTGCATGAACCTGCAGGAGGCGCAGGACAAGCTGCGCGACGCCGGCTACCGCACCACCTCCAAGGACCACACCACCCAGGGCCGGCGACAGGTCCTGGACCGCAACTGGCTGGTCGTGGCGCAGTCCCCGAAGCCGGGCACGGCCGCCGCGAAGGACACCCAGGTCGTCATGGAGGTCGTCAAGTACGGCGAGCCGACCGGCTCCTCGGGCTGCAAAAGCTGACCTCAGCGGCTCGCGTACAGGAAGTACAGCGCGGTCCCCCGGTACTCGGGCAGCTGCACCGTGCTGGTCCGCAGGCCGTGCGCGGCGAACAGCTTCTCCGCCTCGGCCAGCTCACCGCCGGGCGACGCGACCTCGACGACGGCGTGCCGCACCAGGTCCCAGGTCGCCTCGTCCAGGCCGCGCAGCACGGCCAGCTCGGCGCCCTCCACGTCGATCTTCAGCAGGTCGATGCGGGTGAGGCCGGCCCGCGCGGCGACGTTGGGCAGCGTGTCGACCCGGCAGTCGACGAGCCGCTGCTCGAACCGGCCGTCGAGCATCTCGTCGAGGCGGCCCAGGACCACCTGGCGCAGCTCCTCGTCCAGGTCCGCGGCCGTGTTCTCGATGTAGGCGCGGACCAGGGCCCGGTCGGCCTCGGGCTCGGCGTCGATGCCGGACATCATGGTGTACTGCGGGTAGTGGCGGATCCTGGTGTGCCGCGGGTGCTCGCCGAGCGCGAGCTGGTGGGTCTGGATGCCGGGGGTCCCGGACGCGTTGCGGCACAGCACGTCGAACACCTCCGGCACCGGCTCGAACGCGTGGACGGTCGCGCCCGGCCACTGCGCCGCGGCGAACAGGCTGAACAGCCCGATGTTCGCGCCGGCGTCCACGACGACGGGCGAGTCCGGCAGGTCGAGACCGTCAGGGGGCAGGTACACCCTGTCCACGAAGATCTCCCGGTACAGGTACTCGGTCTCGCTCCGGTTGAGGCTCCAGACCGTCCTGCCGTCGGGCAGGCGCATGCTGTGCGTCGTCATCGGACCCGTCCCTTCCGCGCCCCGGCCGGTGCACCGCGCGCCGCCGGAGATCACCGGCAACACTCCGGCAGATCCGGTAGGGAGATCACTAAGGTCTCGGCGCGCCGGTCAGCGGCCTGACTCCGCGTGCTCGGTGACCACCTCGCCGATGACGCGACTGGCCTCGGCGGCGGTCGCGGGGTCGGCGTCGAGGGCGCCGGCGTAGACGATCAGCGCCTTCCACAGCGCCCAGCCCCGGCCGCGGGCCCACGTGCCGTCGTCGGTTCCGAGCGCCGAGCGGAACGCTGCGCGGCTCGCGCCGGACAGCACCGTCCAGGCGATCGCCGTGTCGCAGGCGGGGTCGCCGACGCCGCAGGTGCCGAAGTCGATGACGGCGGCCAGCGCGCCGTCGCGCACCAGCAGGTTGCCGGGGGCGATGTCGCCGTGGAACCACACCGGGGCGCCGTCCCAGTGCGCTCGCAGCGCCTCCTGCCAGATCGCGGTGACGGCGTCGCGGGGCACCAGGTCGCCGAGCGCCTCGACCGCGCGCCGGGTCTGCGCGTCGTACACCCGCAGCGGACCTCCGCGGAACCAGTTGTGCAGCCCGGGTTCGGGGCCACCGGCCGGGTCGGCGTGCCGCAGCGCGACCAGGAAGGCGCCCAGGTCGGCCGCGAACCCGGTCAGGTCGGTGACGGTGTCGGCGCCGACCGGGTCGCCGTCGATCCACCCGTACACCGACCAGTGGAAGCGGAACCCCTCACCCGGCTCGCCCATCGCCAGCGGCGCGGGGACGGGCAAGGGCAGGTGCGGGGCGAGCCTTCGCAGCCAGCGGTGTTCCTTCTGTACCGCCAGCTCGTACTCCGCCGCGGTCGGCAGCCGCACCGACATGCGGTCGCCGAGGCGGAAGGTCTGGTTGTCCCAGCCGCTGACCGCGACGGGCCGCACGGGCAGGCCGGCCCACTGCGGGAACTGCGCGGCGACCAGCCGCCGCACGACACCCGCGTCGACGAGCCGCCGGTCCGGCATCGGGACGACGCCTTCCGGGTCGGTTGTCACGCCTCAACATCACAAGCCGGGCGCCCGGTGGCAACCGATTTGTGCGGCCGCGCCGTACGCTGGACGCCATGACCGCCGATGACCTGGCCGGGCAGGTGCGCCGCCTCGACGCGGCTCTCGCCTCGGCCGAGCCCGGCCTCGACCGCCTCCGCCGGCTCGAGCGTGACCTGCAGGACGAGGCCGCCGCGCCCGACCTGTGAAGGGATCCCGGCCGGGGCCGGAGCGTCACGGCCCGGCTCGCGTTCGTCGCCGGTGAGCTGCGGCGGGCCGCCGCCGTGCGGGACCGGCTCGCCGACGCCGCCGCGCTGCTGGCGATGGCCCTGGCGGAGGACGACACGGCGGTCCTCGCGGACCTCGCCGGCGAGCTGGCCGCCCTCGAGGACGCCGTCGCCGCCGTGCAGGTCCGCATGCGGCTCGACGGCGCCTACGACACGCACGGCGCCGTTGTGCTCGTCCGGGCCGCGGCACCCGACGACCCGGCCTCGACCGTCCTCGCCGAGGCGCTGCTGCGGATGTACCGGCAGTGGGCGGACCTGCACGGCCTGCCCACCGAGGTCGTGACGGAGCACCACGCGTCCGTCGCGGGGCTGCGGGAGGCGACGCTGGTGCTCGCCGCGCCGTACGCGTACGGCCTGCTGCGCGGCGAGGACGGCCGGCACGCGATGACCGCCGCCGACCCGTTCGACCACGGACGGACGCGGACCGGCCACGCCCTCGTCGAGGTGTCGCCCCTCGCGCAGGACGACGACCCAGTCGAGCTCGCCGACGAGGACCTCCGCGTCGACCTGTACTGCGTCCGCGGCCCGAGCCGCGCCGGCGACACCCGGTCGACGCTCCACATCAGACACCTGCCGACCGGGATCGGGGTGGGCCTCCCCTACGACCGCCGCGCCCGGCACCGCAAGGCGGAGGCGATCCGGATCATCCGGTCGCGGCTGCTCATCGCACGCGGCGCGCCGCGGGACGTCCGCGGGTACACGGCCCCATCCGACTTCGACGGCGCTGCCCGGCGCCCTTCACCCTGGCAGGACGACGACCCGCCGCCGTCCCCGCGGTAGAGCTGAGCGCATGACGCCGGAGACACCCACGACCGCGGCCGCGCTGTCCGTCGCCACCCGCTACTACTCGCCCGCCCTGCTCAACCACTGCGTCCGTTCCTACCTCTGGGCGGCGACGTACGGCACCGCCCACGGGATCGCCTTCGACGACGAGTTGCTGTACGTCGCGGCGCTGCTGCACGACATCGGCCTCACCGAGCCGTTCGACAGCCACCACCTGCCCTTCGAGGAGGCGGGCGGGCACATGGCCTGGACCTTCGCCGTGGCGTCCGGCTGGCCGCCCCACCGCGCCGCCAGGGCCGCCGAGATCATCGTCCAGCACATGCACAGCGACGTCTCGCCCACCGCAGACCCAGAGTCCCACCTGCTCCAGGTCGCCAGCAGCTGGGAGGTCGCCGGCCGGCACGCCGACGCGTTCCCGCCCGACTCCCGGGCGGACCTGCTCGCCCGCTACCCGCGCCTGGGCTTCGGCGCGGAGTTCCTCGCCTGCTTCCAGGACCAGGCCGCCCGCAAGCCGGACAGCCCCGCCGGCGCCTCCGTCCGCACCGACGTCGCCACCCGGATCGCCACCAACCCCCTCGACTCCCATCCAGCCACCTGACCCGCACGCTCGGGGCCCCGCTGCGATATGGCCGTACAAATTGCGCTAGGCTGTGTGCCACGCGGGCGAAGCAAGGCACTCAGCCATGTGGCCTTGAGTTCACGGTCAGCGCAGCCACCAGCCGTCCCCGCCAAGCCAGGGACGGCCCCGAGCAGATTGGCATCCTCGCTTGGCTCGACGCACAGGCGGCAACGAAGCGGCGTATGGCACGCTCGCACGCGAGCTGCGCGACGCGATCCTGCGCGACGAGTTCAAGGACGGACGCCCACTCCCGACCGAGGCCGAGCTCGCCTCCACCTACAGCGTCAGCCGCCAGACGGTCCGGCGCGCGTTCCTCGAACTCGTCAACGAGGGTCTGGTCACCCGCGTGCCCGGCCGCGGGACCTTCGTCAGCGACCCCGACGAGAAGTACCTCCGCCAGGTCGGGTCGATCGAGGACCTGATGGCGCTGTCGATCGACACCGAGATGGAGATCGTGCATCCGCTCGGGCATCAGGCGGACATCGACGCGGCCGGCCGCCTGCAGCTGACGAGCGACTTCGTCTACTCGATGACGTTCCTGCGCCGCCACCACGAGACACCGTTCTGCGTGACGACCGTGTACGTCCCCCCGACCATCGGCAAGCGCCTGCTCCAGTCGACCGAGCTCCCGGCGGCGGGGCGCACCAGCACGCTGACCGTGGTCGGGCTGATCGACACGCTGTTCGACGATCCGGTCGTCGAGGCCGACCAGAGCATCACGGCGGTCGCCGCGGACGCGGACCTGGCGAAGGTGCTCAACTGCGGGGTCGGCGAGCCGCTGCTCAGGGTCGACCGCGTGTATTCGACAGCCAACGGTTCGCCGGTCGAGCTGGCGATCAGCTACTTCCTGCCGCGGCACTACACGTACCGGGTCCGGCTGCGCCGCACCGCACGTTGAGATCGCCGCGTTCTGATCTTCGGCGCGACGAGACGGTAGGCGGACGTCCCGCCGAGATCCGGACAGCCCTTCTCAGACGCCCAGGTGCGCGCGGAGCAGATCCGCGGCACGGTCCCAGGCGATGTCGGCGGCCGTTACGGGCAGGCCGGCCAGGCAGTCGGCGACCTTGCCGGCGAAGGCGCCGTCGAGCGGCGGGTGCTGCGGCGACCCGGGCGGGTGGGCCAGCGTGGCGCGGTGCACCTCCGCGTCGGTGTGCACCTCGACCGCCACCTCGCCGGCGAGCAGGTGGTCCCCGCCGTCGGTCAGTTCGGTCTCGACGAGGTCGACCAGGCGCCGCGCCGGCGGCCGGTGTACCGCGTCGTCGGTGAACGCGGCGAAGCCGACGTGCTCGTCGAGCAGCGCGGCGGACACCGCGTACTCGAGACTGAACTTGGCCTGCAGGCCGGTGTCCGGCCGGTGGTGGATCAGTGGCTGGACGGTCGCCCGAGGAGTGCGCACGACGATGCGCCGGATCGCCGCCGGATCCGGCATGGCCGGGCGCAGCGTGGCCGCGGCACCGATCGGGCGCTGCAGTGCGTAGCAGCAGGGATGGAGCTTGACGGCGAGCCCGCCGGGCACGGTCGGCCCGTCGATGGTCAAGCGGTCCGGCGAGCCGCCCAGCAGCGCCAGCCAGTCGTCGACGGCCCGCGGGTCCGCGCTGGCCCCGGCGGCGGCCAGCCGCGCCGCCCGCACCCCGGCGTGGGTGGCGAACCCGACCTGCAGCGGCTTGCCGTCGGTGCCGAAGCTGCGCTGGACGCCCCCGGCGGCCGGCACCGCCAGTGCCATGGCCCGGGCGATGCCGCCGGCGTCCAGCCCCAGGGCGACCGCGGCCCCGGCCGCCGCCCCCAGGGCGCCGCACGTCGTGGTCGCGTGCCAGCCCGCCGAGTAGTGCGGCCAGCCGAGGGCGATCCCGAGCCGGGCCATCACCCCCGCGCCGGCCAGATAGGTCCGGGCACCGCCGCCGAGCGCGAGCGCGACCGGGACGCAGACGGTGCTGATGTGTGAGGTCGACGGCATGTGCAGGTCGTCGAAGTCGAGGATGTGGCAGGCGAACGCCCAGCGGGCCTCCTCCGGCAGGTCCGCGGTGATGCCGATGACCGGCTCCCGGTGCGCCGCCAGGCCGACGGCCACGGTGTCCACAAGGGACCGATCGGCCAGCGCCAGCTCCTCGGCGCTCGGGTCCAGCGCCGCCGCCCAGCAGGCCAGGGCGTGCGCGGCACCGGACCGGGTCGTCATCATCTCGCCGTGGCTCACGCCGGCGCCCCCGTCCCCTCCAGGCCCAGTTCGGCCAGGATCCGCTCGGTGTGCTCGCCCGGGGCCGGAATGGGTGCCATCACCGGTTCGTGGCCGTCCATGGTGACCGGTGGCACCAGCGCCATGAGCGGGCCGACCGGGGACCCGACCTGCCGCCAGCGGTCGCGCGCCGCCAGCTGCTCGTGCTCCACCAGACCGGCCATGTCACGCAGCCGGGCGTTGGCGATCCCGGCATCCTCCAGGCGGTCGATGACCTCGGCGGCGGCCAGGTCCCGGAACACCCGGACGATCTCCGCGCGGAGCGCACCGGAGTGGGCCACGCGCAGGCTGTTGGTGGCGAACCGCTCGTCGGTGGCCAGCTCCGGCCGGCCGAGGATCTTCTCGCAGAAGACCACCCACTCCCGCTCGTTCTGGATGCCGAGGAACACCCGCTCGCCGCCGGCGCAGTCGAAGGGCCCGTAGGGTGCGATGGCCGCGTGCGAGGCGCCGCTGCGCACGGGTGGCGTGCCGCCGTACCGGGCGTAGTACATGGGGAAACCCATCCACTCCGCCAGCGCCTCCAGCATGGAGATCTCCAGCGTGGCGCCTTCGCCGGTGCGGCCCTTGCGGATCAGCGCGGTCAGCACGCCGGTGTAGGTGTACATCCCGGCGGCGATGTCGGCCACGGAGATGCCGACCTTGGCGGGGTCCTCCGGCGTGCCGGTGACGGACACGAGGCCGGCCTCGCACTGCACCAACAGGTCGTAGGCCTTCTTCTCGGTGTACGGCCCTCCGGCGCCGTAGCCGGAGATCGACGCGTGGACCAGGCCGGGGTGCCGGGCGCGCAGTTGCGCGGCGCCGAGCCCGAGCCGGTCGGCGGCTCCCGGGGCGAGGTTCTGCACGAACACGTCGGCCCGGTCGACCAGCGCATGGATCACGCGGCGCCCGTGCTCGGACTTCAGGTCCAGTCCGATGGACTCCTTGGAGCGGTTGAGCCAGACGAAGTGTGACGACATGCCGCGCACGGTCTCGTCGTACTGCCGGGCGAAGTCGCCCGAGCCGGGCCGCTCGACCTTGATCACTCTCGCGCCGAGGTCGGCCAGCTGCCGCGTGGCGAACGGCGCCGCCACGGCCTGCTCGAGCGAGACGACGGTGATGCCTTCTAGCGGGCCTATCACCGTGTCGGCCAGCAAACGCCCGGCCGGCCCGTCGGAACCTTCATGTCGCCTCCATCGGACAAGCTAGGCATTTGTACGGCCATATTGCCCCGATGCGCCGACCCATGTCAACGCCGCCGCAGTCCTTCACCCGGCGCACGATCTTGCCGAAGCGCAGATCAGCGGCGGTGCCGGCATGCGCTCCAGAGCGTCCCGTCAAGCGTCTACGTTGCGGGCCGCGGAATGGACGGCCGTGCCCAGCGGCGCTTGACCGCGCTGATGCGTGGTCGCCGGTCGTGCGTACCGGGAATCCACTGCACGTCGCGGAGGCCGGCCTGGCGGATCGCGGAGCGGTACTGCTCGTCGGTGAACAGCGTCAGGGTGTGCTCCTCGCTCCAGTGCCGGATGCCGGTGTCCGGCTCGCCGAGCAGGTAGTGCATGGTCAGCGTCGACGTCGTGCCGGCGTTGTGGGACACGCACATCCTGGTGAGATGGCGCCGGCCGTCGGCGGCCGTGCCGGTGTCGACAGGTCCGGAGATCCATTGACTCGGGGTGAACCATGGCTCGAGCACCAGGACGCCGCCGGGTTCCAGATGTGCGGCGAGGCAGGTCAGCGTCTGGTTGAGCTCCCCCACCGACCGCGCGTAGCCGATGGAGGAGAACAGGCAGGTGACCGCGCCGAACGTCCGGGTGAGCCGGAAGTCGCGCATGTCGCCGACGTGCACCGCGACCCCGTCGAGACGATCGACGGCGGCCTTGCGCATCGGTTCGGCGAGTTCCAGTCCCTCGACGTGCGCGAAGCTGTGGCGGAAGTGGGACAGGTGCAGCCCGGTGCCGCACGCGACGTCGAGGAGGCTGTCCGCCGCGGGGTTGCGCCGCCGGATCAGGTCGGTGATGTCGTAGGCCTCGCGTTGGTAGTCCTTGCCCGCGGCGACGGTGTAGATGAGCTCGTAGGCCGCGGCGAGATCCTGGTCGTGGGGCATGTGCGTCGTTCTTTCGTCGGCCGGCGGTCGCTGGTCATGGAGTATGGGACGGCATGCGCGCCGCATCGGGTCTGCCGCAGGCGTGTCTCGGGCGGCCCGTGGTGCTGTCACCCATGGGCCTCTCCTCTCCGGTGCGGTGGCGCTGTACCGTACACGCCCTCGTTGCGGAGGCCGCGTGCGCGGGGTTCGCATCGTGACGGGCGGGGGCGGGCCGAGATCAGGTACAGCCGATCGGCCATGGCCCGCAGCAGATCGGCGAGGGCGGTCCGATCGCCGCGCTGGTGCAGCGCCTGCGCCGCGCGCACCGCGGCGAGCAGCATCGGGCCGTCCGCGCCCCACAGCGGTGCGTACCGTTCGATCCGCACGACGAACCCGCGCAGCTCACAGCCGGTGGTCGCCCCGCGAATCGGCTCCTCGCCCACGGCCGGTAGCAGCCCGCCGGTCACGGTGAGGTAGGCGTCCCAGGCTGTCCGCTGCGCTGCCGGCATGCTGGCCGCCGACCTCCCTGGTGCGCGTCGTTGCCCCGGCGAGTCGGCCTGAACCTCGTCCATCCGCGGGGATGCCAGCCGGGCGAATTGAAGACTTCTTCAATTTATCACACCTTCATGACGGCGGGCAGCCGACAGCCACGCAGAGGTGTGCGGATGTGCGGTGGCTACCCGGACGTCTCTTGCGAGTGCGCGCGCAGCTCGTCGAGCAGGCCGTCGCGATCACTGAGCACGGCGCCGAGGATCCTCCGCCCGACGGCGAGGAGCTCCGCCAGGTCGGGGGTGCTCAGCGCGTACATCACCAGGGGGCCTTCACGGTACGAAGCGACGAACCCGGCGCGCCGGAGCACGGACAGCTGCTGGGAGAGGTTCGATGCCTCGACCTCGATCTCGTCCAGGAGGTCGCGGACCGGGCGTGGCCCGTCCTGCAGCAGCTCCAGCACGCGGATGCGCACGGGGTGGCCGAGCGTGCGAAACATCTCCGCTTTCGCCTGGTACAGCGGCACCGACATGCTGCGCCCACCTCCGCCCTGTGCCATGGCAGCAAGGCTATCAGCCGCTGGGGACGGGCAACGCCGTCGCAGGTTGGCTCCACCGGCGGGGGCGGATGCGCCCGGGGCGGTGCGGCATCACCGTCGACTTGAAGACTTTATGAACTGATAAAGTCTGCGAATCGGCGGCGTGGTCTTGACGGAGGTGGCGGGATGACGGTCCACGCAGAGGCTGCCCGTCGCGTCGCCACACGGGTGGCCGGCCTGTTGCCCCGGCGGTCGGACTGGACGGCGGCGCGCCGCGGCCCGCGGCGGGACCTGCTGGCGGGACTGACCGTCGCCGTGGTGGCGCTGCCGCTGGCCCTGGCCTTCGGTGTCTCCTCCGGGCTCGGCGCCGGGGCCGGGCTCGTGACCGCTGTCGTCGCCGGGGCGGTGGCCGCCGTGTTCGGCGGTTCGAACCTGCAGGTGTCGGGGCCCACCGGGGCGATGACCGTGGTGCTGGTGCCGGTCGTCGCGGCCTTCGGGCCGGCTGGGGTGTTGATGGTCGGGGCGATGGCCGGCGCGATCCTGATCGCCCTGGCGGCGGCCCGGCTCGGGCGGTATGTGCGGTACCTGCCGACCCCGGTGATCGAGGGGTTCACCGCCGGGATCGCCGTGGTGATCGCGCTCCAGCAGGTGCCCGCCGCGCTGGGCGTCGCCGACGCGCACGGCGCGAAGGTGTGGGCCGTCGCCGCCGACGCCGTGCTGCGCTTCGTCGCCGATCCCGCGCCGGCGCCGGTGCTGACGGCGCTCGGCGTCGCCGCCGCGATGCTGGCCGGGGGTCGGTGGCGCCCGCAGCTGCCGTGGTCGCTCATCGCGGTCGCCGCCGCGACCGTCCTCGCCGTGGTCCTGCACGTCGACATGGCCCGGATCGGCACGCTGCCCGCCGGCCTGCCCGCCCCGTCGCTGGACTTCCTCGACCCGCACGCCGTCGCCCGGCTGCTGCCTTCCGCGCTGGCCGTGGCCGCCCTCGCCGCGCTGGAGAGCCTGCTCTGCGCCACGGTCGCCGACGCCATGAGCGTCGACCAGCATCACGACCCCGACCGGGAACTGTTCGGTCAGGGCCTGGCCAATCTCGTCAGCCCGGTCTTCGGCGGCATTCCGGCCACCGCGGCCATCGCGCGGACCGCCGTCAACGTCCGGGCCGGCGCCGGCTCGAGGCTCGCCGCCCTGACCCACGCCGCGGTCCTGGCCGCGATCATCTTCGTCGCCGCCCCGCTCGTCGCCGGCATTCCGCTGGCCGCCCTCGCCGGGGTCCTGCTCGCCACCACGGTCCGGATGGTCGAGGCCAGCGCGCTGCTGGCACTGGCCCGGTCGACCCGCGGCGACGCGGTCGTGCTCGCCCTCACTTTCACGGTCACCGTCGCCGTCGACCTCGTCGCCGCGGTCGTGGTCGGACTCGGCGCCGCCGTGGTGCTGGCACTGCGGGCCGTGGCCCGCAGCGTGCGGCTGGAACAGGTCCCGCTCGACACCACCGATCACAGCGACGAAGAACATCAGCTGCTGACCGAACACATCGTCGCGTACCGGCTCGACGGCCCGCTGTTCTTCGCCGCCGCCCACCATTTCCTGATCGAGCTGTCCGACGTCGCCGACGTCCGGGTGGTGATCCTGCGCATGTCACGGGTCACGACCGTCGACGCGACCGGCGCGCACGTGCTGGGCGACGCCATCGCCCGGCTGCGCCGCCGAGGCATCACCGTGCTGCTGTCCGGCATCGCCCCGCACCACGACCAGGTGCTCACCGCCCTCGGCGTCGCCGACGAGCTGCCCCGCTTCCCCGACACCCCGGCCGCCATCGCGCATGCCCGGGTGCACCTGCAAGAGCAGCACGCACACTCGCCCGCGGACCCCACGGGCGCGGTGGATCGTGCTGCCGATCCACTGGAGTCGCAGAATTGATAAACTCTGCAATTCATGAAGGCCTCAGATGGGGATCGGCCGCGTGACCCGGCCCGCTCGGCCGAGGACCTCGCATCGCTGTACACGCGCGGGGCGGCCTGTCTCGCGGCGGCGATCGCCGCGCGGCCGGACACCGCCGCCGAGGTGACCGGCCGCCCCAACCGCATCGCGGTGATCAGCGACGGCAGCGCCCTGCCCGGCGTCGGCGACGTCGGGCCGGTCGCGGCACTGCCGCTGCTGGAGGCCAAGGCCGCCCTGTACGCCGGCATCGCTGACATCGACGCCGTGCCGATCTGCGTCAGCACCGGCGACGCCCCCAGCACCGACAGCCTGGTCGCCACCATCCGGGCGATCGCGCCCACGTTCGGGGCCATCGATCTCACCGGCTTCGCCGCACCCGGATGCCGGGACCTCGAGCGCCGGCTGCGGATCGCGCTCGAGGTCCCGGTCTTCCACGACGAGCAGCACGCGACCCCGGTCGTGGTGCTGGCCGCGCTGCGCAACGCGCTGCGGGTCGCCGGCAAGGACCTGCGCACCGCCCGCATCGCCGTGCTGGGCGCGGGCGTGACCGGCGATGCGGTGACCCGGCTGCTGTTGTACGCCGGCGCCCGCGACGTGACCGTCTGCACCGGGCAGGCGATCGCCGGCCCCGATGTCGACGCGTTGCCGGAGCACGCCGCCTGGCCGGCGGACCGCACCAGCCCGCGACGACTGCACGGCGGCCCGGCACAGGCCGTCGCCGGCGCCGACGCCGTCATCGGCCTGGACACCGACGGGCAGCTGGACCGGCGGCTGGTGGACACGATGCAGGCGCCGCCGGTGGTGTTCGCGCTGGCCGGGCCGCCGCCCACGACTGGATCGACGGCGGTGACCGCGAGCTGTCACCCTGACCACCCGAACCAGGTCACCGGCCTGCCGGCCTTCCCCGGCATCGTCCGCGGGCTGCTCAACGCCGGCGCACCGCGGATCACCACGACGATGCTCCTCGCCGCGGCCGACGTCCTCGCCGGTTGGGTCGGCGAGGACATCCTCGGGCCGCACCGCCTGCTGCCCGACCCCTTCGATCCCCGGCTGGTCTCGACCGTGGCGGCCGCGGTCGCCGCCGTCGAGGCGTCACGCCGCCGCGCGCAGCATGCCGAGCCGACCGATCCACCGCCGGGACAGCGGAACTAGGATCGGCGACCCGCGGCCTGATCGATGCCCGGCCCGGGGCCGACGCTCGACGGGACCGGCTGGGGCTGCACGGGCGAACGGCCCCACGTGGCGTGCCGGGTGGCGGCGAGCAGCACGAGCAGCCCGAGGAAGCTGAGCGCCGCTCCGGCCCACAGCGTCGAGGTGTACCCGAGTCCGGCGCCGATGGTGACGCCGCCGACCCAGGCGCCGAGCGCGTTGCCGACGTTGAAGGCGGCGATGTTGGCTCCCGAGGCCAGGGTCGGTGCCTGCCCGGCGTACTGCATGATGCGCATCTGCAGGCCGGGGACGGTGGCGAAGCCGAACGCGCCCATGAGCGCGAGCGAGACGATGGTCAGCACCTGGTTGGACGCGGTGAGCGCGAAGAGGACCAGGACGGCGGTGAGCGCGGCGAGGACGACCGTCAGCGTCCTGGTCACGGACCGGTCGGCGGCCTTGCCGCCCAGGCTGTTGCCGATGAACAGGCCGGCGCCGAAGAGGACCAGCAGCCACGGCACGGTGCCGACGGCGAACCCGCTGACCTTGGTGAGCGTGTACGCGATGTAGGTGAACGCACCGAACATGCCGCCGAAGCCGAGGACGGTGATCAGCAACGAGAACCAGACCTGCGGGTGTGCGAAGGCGCGGATCTCGTGGCGCAGGCTCACCGGTGCGGCGGCGGTGCTCGTGCCGGCCGGGACGAGGGTGGCCATGCCGATCAGGGCGACGACGCCGATGCCGGTGATGGCCCAGAACGTGGAGCGCCAGCCGAGCTGCTGGCCCAGGAACGTGCCGAACGGGACGCCGAGCACGTTGGCGGCGGTCAGACCGGTGAACATCATGGCGATGGCGGCGGCCCGCCGGGCCGGCGCGACGAGACCGGCCGCGACGACGGCGCCGATGCCGAAGAACGCCCCGTGGGACAGGGCGGCGACGACGCGCCCGGCCATCATCACCGAGTAGGTGCCGGCCAGCGCGGACGTCAGGTTCCCGGCGATGAACAGCACCATGAGCCCGGTGAGCACATGTTTGCGGTTGAACCGCGTGACCGCGGCGGTCAGGCCGATCGCGCCGGCGGAGACCGCCAGGGCGTAGCCGGAGATCAGCCAGCCGGCGGCGGACTCGGTGACCCCGAAGTCGGTGGCGACTTCCGGGAGCAGGCCCATGATCACGAACTCGGTGAGGCCGATGCCGAAGCCTCCGATCGCCAGGGCGAGAAGCCCCAGGGGCAGGCGCTGCGTCGGAGCAGACATGAAGGCCCTCCAGGTAGCGATAGATACAGCGCGCTTGCAACTACCGGCGCGTGCAACTCAACACTTGCACGCGCCGTATATCGGCGCAAGCGTGCCGTAGCCCACAAACCAAGCGTCTGCAACTATCGGCGTACGCGTCTAGAATCGCCGTAGGACTCGGGAGGCGACATGGGCATCGGCGACGACGCGGTCGAGATCCGCGCCCAGGGCTGGCGGACCCTCGCCGCGCTGCACGGCCTCATCGACGCGGCGCTGGAGAAGGCGCTGCAGACGGAGCACCAGCTGTCCGTCGTGGAGTACACGGTGCTCGACGCCCTCTCCCGCCAGGACGGCTGGCACATGCGCATGCAGCAGCTGGCCCGGGCGGCCGCGCTGTCCAGCAGCGCCACCACCCGCCTGGTCAACCGCCTGGAAGACCGCGGCCTGCTCACCCGCGTGCTGTGCCAGGACGACCGCCGCGGCATCTACACCGAGCTCACCGCCGCGGGCCGGGCCTTGTACGAGCAGGCCCGCCCCGCCCACGACGAAGTCCTCGCCACCACCCTGGCCGAGGCCGGACAACTGCCCGAGCTCGGACCGCTGGTCGACGCCCTGCACCAGCTGCCCGCCAGGTCCGGGGCCTGATCCCGCCCGACGGAGTCCGGCACCGGACGCGACCGTGCAGGCGATGGTCGGGGCCGCGGCGAACGGCTATGGTGACCGGCATGCGTGACGGGTGCGGCTTCGGCGGCATCGGCAGGCGCTCCGCCCTGTCGATGCTGGCGTTGGTGGCCGTGCTGCTGGTCGCGATCGAGGCCGCCCGGGACATCGGACTGTGCATCGTGTTCCGCTTGGCCCGGCGTGCGGTCCCGGGATGTGTTCCGGCATGGTCGGCGGACCGGGCACCGCCGCGGCGCGCGGTCACCGTCTGAAGCCGCCCGCCGCGCAGCGTCCGAGCGTGACGCTGCCCCGTGTGATCTGGAAGCACCATGCCCACGTTCCGTGATAGACCCTGTCCGCAGGCACCCCGTCCCCCCATGTCCGGTCGCCGATCGCGGTCGCCGATCGCGCTACCGGCGCTGGGGTGATGGTCATGCCCACCCCGGGCGCGTACGCCGAACGCTGTCTCGCTCTCGACCTGGGAACGTCGACCGTCCGGCTGTGGACACCGGCGACCGGCACGGCGATTACCGCACCCACGGTCCTTGCCCGGCTCGAGGGCGACCGGTTCGTCGCCGGGCACGCCGCGCTCGCCTCGCCCGCCGACGAGAGCAGCGTGACGTGGCCGGTCCGCGGCGGAGTGGTGCGTGACTTCTTCGCCTGCGTGCAGATGCTGCGGCTGCTGGTCGCCGATCTCGGGCTGCCCTCGGATCCCACGTTGCGGGTGCTCGCCGGGGTACCGGCCACCGCCACCCCGCGCCAGCGGACCATGCTCGTCGCCGCGGCGCGCCAAGGCGTCGGGGGGCGCGTGACCGCCGTGGAGGAACCCCTGGCGGCAGCGTTGGCCTGCCGGCCAGACGCCACGGACACCGACGCCGATCTGGTCGTGGTGGACATCGGGTCGGGACGGACCGAGATCGCACGCATCGCCGACGGCAGTGTCGTGGCCGCGCACCATGTCGACGAGACCGGCCTGGTCGACCTCATCCCGGCGATCGCCGACTGCGTGCGACGCCTGCACCGTCCACGCGGCAGGCGGCACCGGTTGCAGCTCACCGGTGGTGGGGCCATGACGCCCGGAATCGCCGGCCAGCTGGCCGGCCTGACCGGCCGGTCGGTCACCATGCCGGCCGATCCGTCGCTGGCCACGCTCACCGGCCTGCGGCTGCTGCTCACCGGCTGACGGGACCCGGACAGCCGTCCTCACGTAGCAGACGGCTACGCGAACTCTTCCCAACACCCTCGGAGTTGTTCATGGACATCGAACGCGTCTCGCTACCCGGCATCGGAACCTGCCGGACCTTCACCAGCGCGACCGGTCGCCGGGTGGGAGTCATCACCCACCACGCCGGCAGCCGCCGGGACCTCATCCACAGCAGCAGCGACGATCCCGACGCCAGTTGCAGCCTCACCCTGAACCGAGACGAGGCGATCGCCCTGGCCGGCCTGCTCGGCATCTTCGACATCGTCAACACCGACGGCACCGGCGATCAGAAGCCGGCGGCCGGCGCGCCGGCACGCTGACCGCGACCGGCGGTGTTCCGCCCGGCGGCCACACCGACCGGATCCCGGTCGGTGTGGCCGCCCACGGTGGTCAGCCCTGGCGCTGCTTCCCCGCAGGGCGCGCGGGAGCACCCCGAGCCACTCGACCGGGATCGTCCCGCCGCACCTGCCGTACCCCGCTACCGCAGCGGGTCGAACGGAGCCAGCTGCGGCGGGGCCTCACCCTTGAGGATCGTCTGGGCCATCAGCTGCCCGGTGACCGGGCCCAGTGCGACGCCCCACATCCCGTGGCCGCCCGCCACGAACACCCGAGGAGCGGCGGTCGCCCCGGCCAGTGGCAGGCCATCAGGGGTGCACGGGCGCGAACCGACCCATTCGTCGCGCCGGTCGTCGAGGTGTACCCCGTGCAGAAACGGCCGCACGGCATCCACGATGGCCGCGATCCGGCGCGGGTCCAGCGGATCGCCGGGGCGCCGGAACTCCATCATCCCGGCCACCCGCAGACGGCCGTCCAACGGCGTGCACGCCACGCGCTGCGCGGGAAAGTACAACGGTCCACCCGGCAGCCGCTCCGCCGGCACACTGAAGCTGTAACCCCGCCCCGCCTGCACCGGCCGCCGCACCCCGAAACGCGCGGTCAACTCCCCCAACGCCGCCCCGGTGGCGACCACGACGGCGTCGTGCCGGTCCTGATGTCCGGACCGGCACACCACGCCGACGCCCCCGGGTTCCACCCGCAGATCGAGGACATCGCAGCCCTCCACGACCTGCCCGCCACGCGCACGCACCGCCGCCGCGAGCGCATCGACGAACCGTGGCGGGTCCAGATACCGCTGTCCGTAGATCTGGACGGCGGCCTCGACGCGGTCCGTCAGCACCGGCTCGATGACCCGCGCCCGCAGGCCCGGCACCGGATGGAACCGCACGTCCTGCCCGGCGGCGCGGATCTGCTCCAGCTCGGCCAGCAGCCCTCGCCGGTCGCGTTCACGGGCATAGCAGGCCAGGAAGTTGGCCGCCTGGGTCGTCGTCGCGGCCACGCCTCCGGCCGTCAGCACGTCGAACGCCTCCAGTGACCGCTCGTTGAGCGGTACATAGGCGGCCATGCCACGCCGCCATCGCCGCGCGGTGCTGTGTGCGGCGAACGATGTCAGGAACCGCAGCAGATGCCGGTCGGCGCGCAGCGGCACGTACACCGGCGACCGGGCGCTGAGCACCGCCCGCAGCCCGTAGCGCAGCACCGCCGGCTCGGGCAGCGGCGCCGCCAGCCCTGGCGTCAGCCAGCCCGCGTTGCCCCACGACGCGCCGGCACCGGCGTGGCGACGCTCGTACACCGTGACCTGGACACCGGCCTCCTGCAGGAACCACGCGGTGGACAGGCCGACGATGCCCGCTCCGATCACCGCCACCGTGTCCGGGGCGTGCCCCACGAGCCCGGGACCGTCGTGTCCGGTCGGCTGAGACGACATGCCGCTCCTCTCCACGATCCGGCGCCGGTGCCGTACCGAAGAATCCCCAGCATCCGCCGGCGGCCGGCGGCATACACCACCAGCGGTCGGCAAACCTCGGGCCGGCGCCGTTGCCGGGCACCGGCAAACGTCGCCCCTGCTCGGCGGCACCACCGACGTCGATCTCGTCCTCAAGCTTGGTGGCATCGGCTTCACCGTGGCACGACGACCGGTCGAGTTCCGTAACAGCGTCGACGGCCCGAACCGGACGCTGCCGGAACACTTCGTCACCGCACGCTGCGACACCGGCGCCGGGCTCGGCGTCGTCGGCAGCAAGTACGAGGTGCTGCAGAACGAGGACGCATTCGCGTTCCTGCAGGACCTCGTCGACCGCCACGACGTGCTCTGGGAGTCGGCGACGGGAGCCCGCTCGTCCGTCCTGGCGCCTCCCGGACCGTCGTGGCGGCTTTCAGCATTTCCTGTGCGAGGACGACCTGCTCGTCGGCGGCTTTCGCCTGAGCCGCGTTGATCTCGACCTGCTTCTGCAACTCCGGCAACTGCTTGGCAGCGGTCCGGGCCGCACCGCGCCTTGGCGCGGCCGGGGTCAGAGCGTGTTGCGGTACGGCGGCATGAACCGCAGGCGGGGCATCTGGTCGGCGAGCACGCCGCCGTCGACGACGAGATGGGTGCCGGTGATGTACCGGCCGGCGTCGGAGGCCAGCAGGAGCAGCGCGCCGACGCAGTCCTCCGGGCGCCCGTAGCCGCCGCGGAGCGGGATCCGCTCGGCCCACGCCGCCTCGAAGGCCGCGCGGTCGAACGGGAACTCGCCGTCGATCGGGGTGGCGATCATGCCGGGCGCGATCGTGTTCACGGTGATCCCATGCGGGCCCAGCTCGGCGGCGAGCGAGCGGGTGAGCAGCTCGACGGCGCCCTTCGAGGCGTTGTAGTGGGCCAGCCCGGCCTCGGCGACAAGGCCGTTCTTCGAGGAGATGTTCACGATCCGGCCGGAGACCCCGTCGGCGATCATGTGCTCGGCGACGCGCTGCGCGAGGAAGAACACGGCCTCGACGTTGACCCGCATGACCGCCCGCCAGCCGGCGACGGTGATCTCGTTGAAGTGCTCCAGCGCGGCCACCCCGGCGTTGTTGACCAGGATGTGCAGCGGGCCGTGGGCGCGGCGCAGCTCGTCGGCCCAGGGCGCGATCGCCTCGGTGTCGGCCAGGTCGAATGCGTGTGGGTGGCAGGCCCGGCCGGCGGCGGTGACGGCGGCGACGGTCGGTCCGAGATCCGCGCCGGGGCGGTCGACCGCGATGACGTCGGCCCCGGCGCCGGCCAGACCGGCGGCGAACGCGGCGCCGAGGCCCCGGGCGGCGCCGGTCACCAGGGCGGTCCGGCCGGTCAGGTCAAACGCGGTCACGACAGCCCCAGCAGGTCCAGCGACGGGCGGTGGATCAGCCGTTCGATCTGCTCGGGGTCGAGCGGGTCGAGCCCCGGGATGCCGGGGACCCGGCCGACCGCGCGCAGCCCCTCGACTGAGGCGTCGACGGTGGTGAACGGGTAGTCGCTGCCGAACAGCAGCTTGTCCCACACGCCGTAGTCCTGGACCAGCCGGAGGCTGTGCCAGAGCTGGAACGGCCGGTAGTGCAGCGCGGACACGTCGGCGTAGACGTGCGGGTGCTTGCGGATGACCGCGATGCACTCCCCTTCGTAGGGGTGGCCGAGGTGGGCGAGGACCATGCGCAGCTCGGGATGGCGGATCGCGACCTCGTCGAGGTGTACCGGCAGCGCGTACCGCAGCGGCGCCGCGGACACGAAGGTGGTCCCGGTGTGCACGAGCAGCGGCAGCCCGTGCCGGGCCGCGTAGGCGTACAGGTCGTCGTAGGCGGGGTCGGCGGGGTCGAACCCGGCGTACATCGGCATGAGCTTGATCCCGCGCAGCCCGAGGTCGGCGTGGCCGTGCTCCAGCTCGTCGCGCCAGCCGGGCTGGGTCGGGTCGAGGGCGAGGTAGCCGATGAGCCGCTCGGGCCGGGCGGCGACGTAGGCGGCGACGGCCGCGTCGTCGACCCACAGCCCGGATCGGCGGGCCTTGCCGCCGACGACGATCGTGCGGGTGTCGGGCGGCGCGGTGGCGGCGTACTCCGCCCAGCGCACGGTCAGGTCCACGTGACCGCCGTGGGCCCGGGAGGCCTCGGCGGCGAACGGGTCGCCGACGTGCTCCGGGCAGTCGAACAGGTGCGAGTGGACGTCGACGATCATCGGCGGTCCCGCTTCTCCCAGCCCTCGGCGAACATGTTCCAGAAGCCGTGGCTCGGCGGGTGCTCGGCGAAGACCTCGTCGTCGAGCTCGATGCCGAGTCCGGGCGCGGTCGGCAGCTCGATGTGCCCGCCGGTCATCGGCAGCGCGCCGCGCACCGCGTCGAACACGTAGTCCTCCAGCATGCCGTCGAACGTCTCCAGGATCTTGAAGTTTGGCATCCCGAGGACGGCGTGCACGGAGGCGGTGGTGCACAGCGGCGAGTTGGAGTTGTGCGGCGCGACGACCATCGCGTGCTGGTCGGCGATGGCGGCGAGCTTGCGGACCTCGGTGAAGCCGCCGGCCATCGACAGGTCCGGCTGGATGATGTCGACCGCCTCGGTGGC
Source organism: Dactylosporangium sp. NPDC006015 (assembly GCF_040614215.1). NCBI lineage: Bacteria > Bacillati > Actinomycetota > Actinomycetes > Micromonosporales > Micromonosporaceae > Dactylosporangium > Dactylosporangium sp. NPDC006015. The sequence goes on along the minus strand of NZ_JBEXUD010000050.1, from coordinate 31,019 downwards.
GAACAGCCGCGCGTACTCGTAGCGGTTGTGGAAGTGCTCGCCGCCGGAGATCGGCATCGTCGCCCGGGCCCGCAGCTCGGCGTAGCGCTCGATGTGGGTCCACGGCAGCGGCTCCTCGAACCAGCCGAGGTCGAACGGCGCCAGCTCGTGGACGAGCCGCACGGCGGTGTGCATGGCGAAGCGGGCGTGTCCCTCGACGAACAGCTCCACGTCGGGGCCGACCGCCTCGCGGACCGCGGCGACGATCGCCACCGACCTGTGCAGCTCCGTACGGGACAGCTCGCCGAGCCCGGCGCCGAACGGGTCGAACTTGAGGGCGGTGTAGCCGCGGGCCACGGTGGCGACGGCCCGTTCGGCGAAGGCGGCGGGCTCGCGGTCGCCGGTGTACCAGCCGTTGGCGTAGACCCGGACCCGGTTGCGGCAGGCCCCGCCGGTCAGCCGGTAGGCCGGGACGCCGAGTGCCTTGCCCATCAGGTCGTACAGCGCCTGGTCGACGCCGGAGAGCACGATCCCGCCGACGTCACCGCCGCGCAGGAAGTCGCCCTGGTACAGCCGCAGCCAGATCTCCTCGACGTCGAACGGGTCGGCGCCGATGAGATGGCGGGCGGCCATCGCCTCGGCGAGCTGGCAGGTCTCGCGTCCCCGGTACGGATGGGTGATCTCGCCGACGCCGCTGAGCCCGGCGTCGGTGTGCACGCGCACGTAGGAGAAGTCGCGCCAGGCGGTGCCGAGGCTGAGCGTCTCGACGCGGGTGATCCGGCCGGCCGGCCCGACCGGGCGGGTGGTGTCGACGGTCAGCATCGGCTCACCCGTTCCCCACGGCGCCACCCATGGTGGCGGTGCCGGCCAGCTCGGTGACGCCGCCCGCGGCGAGCGTGTCGCGGACCGCCGACCGGGTGGCCTCCAGGAGGTGGTCGACGTCGGCGTCGGTGTGCGCGTAGGAGACATGGTTGCGCTTGAGGTTGAGCGGCAGTTCGAAGACGCCGTGCTCGGGCATCCGGCGCCGGTAGCCGATGAACATGCCCGCATCGTTGCGCAACAGGTCGTCGTATGTGCGGGGAACCCGCCCGTCCATGAAGTAGCTGACAAAGACCGACCCGTGGCCGGTGACCACGGCGGGCACGCCGAGGTCGGCGAAGACCTCGGCGAGGCCGGCGCGGATCCGCTCGCCGAGCCGGTACACGTGCTCGTGGACCGGCTCGGTGCGCAGCTTGCCGAGGGTGGCGAGCGCGGCGGCGACCATGGCCGGGTGGCCGTTGTAGGTGCCGGCGAAGAACGCCGGCGCGCCGGGGCGGGTGCTGAACAGGTCCATCAGGTCGGCCCGGCCGCCCAGCGCGCCGATCGGGTAGCCGTTGCCGAGGGCCTTGCCGAGCGTGGTCAGGTCTGGGGTGACGCCGCTGATGCGCTGCCAGCCGCCGAGGTCGTGCCGGAAGCCGGTGATCACCTCGTCGAAGACGAGGACGCTGCCGGCGCGTGTGCACTCGTCGCGCAGTGCCTGCAGGAACTCCGGATCGGGCAGCAGGCAGCCGACGTTGTGCGGCACCGGCTCGACGATGACCGCGGCGATCTGCTCGCCGTGCTCGGCGAAGGCCGCGCGCACGGCCGGCGCGTCGTTGAAGCGCAGCACGAGGGTGGCGTCCAGGACCTCGGGCAGGATGCCGGTCGAGATCGGGTCCTGCACGCCGACCCGGTCGGGGGCGGAGATGACGTTGAGGCTGACCGCGTCGTGCCAGCCGTGGTAGCAGCCCTGGAACTTCACTACGAGGCGCCGGCCGGTGGCGGCGCGGGCGACCCGCAGCGCGTGGAACGTCGCCTCGCTGCCGGTGCTGGTGAGCAGTACCTGCTCGATGCTGGGCACCAGCTCGGCGAGGGTCTCGGCGAGCTGGACCTCGCCGTCGGTGACGGCCACGCCGCACAGGTCGAGGCGCTGGCCGGCCTCGGTGACGGCGGCGTTGACGTCAGGGTCGTTGTGGCCGAGCAGGGGCGGCCCGAAGGCCGCGTGATAGTCGGTGTACTCGCGGCCGTCGGTGTCCCAGAAACGCGCACCCGCGGCCCGGGCGATCACCAGCTCGGTGAGCCCGGGGATGCTGCGCTGCCCGCTGTTGACGCCGCCGGGGATGACCCGGCGGGCGCGCTCGGCGAGCGTGGTGCCGGATGGGGCCGATCGTGGCTTCACACCTAACTCCTCATCGGTGCGGTGCCATGGCCCAGCCCGGTCATGGCGCCGCGATGTCTTCCGCCGCATGAGAATTTCTGAACGCTGTTCGGTACTGCCAAACAGTGTTCAGCATCCTAAGCACGCCTGATCGACGGGGTCAACACGACGGGGGCCGCGGTTTTCGAACAGCTTTGTTACGCTGTTCGGCCTGGGCGAACAGCAGCACGCGAAATGAGGACCATGAGCACCGACGAATCCGACAACGCCAGATACCTGGTCCGCAGCGTCAGCCGCGCGGCCGAGGTGCTGGAGGCGCTCTCCGCCGCCGCCCCCGGTCGCGGGCTGAGCGTCACCGAGGTGGCCCAGGCGTGCGGCCTGTCCAAGAGCACCGTCTTCGCCACCCTCTACACGCTGGGCCAGCACGGGCTGGCGGCGGCCGACGGCGAGGGGCTGAACCGGCGCTACCGGCTCGGCATGGCCCTCGCCCGGCTCGGCGTGCGGGCCCAGGAGCAGCTCTCGCTGCGCGACATCGCCCGCCCGGTGTTGAGCACCCTGACCGCGCAGACCGGGCTCAGCTCCCGGCTCGCCGTGCCCGAGGGCGCCCACGCGGTCGTCATCGACCAGGTCAGCAACGGCGAGCGGATCCAGCTCGACCTGCGGATGGGCACCCGCGAGCTGCCGCACTGCACCGGCCTGGGCAAGGCGCTGCTGGCCGAGATGAGCCCCGCGCAGGTCGCCGAGCTCATCGGCCGGGTCGGGCTGCCGAAACGCACCGACCACACGATCACCGACCTCGACTCGCTCCAGGCGCACCTGGACGAGGTCCGCACCGCCGGTTACGCCCTGGACGACGAGGAGGACGCCGACGGCGTGTTCTGCATCGGCAGCGCGCTGCGCGACCACACCGGCGGCTGCTGCGGCGCGATCAGCGTGACCGGCCTCAAGCTCGGCCTGCCCGCCTGGCGCTACCAGGAGGTGGGCCGGCAGGTGCGGCAGGCCGCCGACGAGATCTCGGCCCGCCTCGGCCACGTCGATCACCGCGACAACGCTTGACACCGAGTTCACGGGCTGTTTAAAGTCCCCGCCAACGTCACGACCAAGGTCGTGACCCTCTCGGGCGAACTAGCTGACTCCCGACGCGCCGCAGCCCCGGTGCCGGGACGTTCCGGTCAGCAGCTCCGCCGCCTGCGCGCCTCGCGCGTTTGCCCGACCTTCACCCCCAAAGAACCGCACCGCTGTGCGGCGGCGTCGCCGCACGGCTGGACCGCGAAGGTTGAGGCTTTCCATGGGTCAACCCGGCTCGCCCCCACCCGACCACGTCACGCCCGAGGACCGGATCCTCGCGGTGGACACGGTCGCCGCCCTCAACGCCATCCACCCGGCCCTGTTGACCGCCCGCACCATGGTCCGTGTCGCCGGCTACCACACTCCCGGCGACGGCGGCGGCACGCTGCTGCGCTGGGACCCGGCCAGCACGGCCGCCGGCAACGGCGGCACCGTCCACAGTCCTCACGGCCGCCCGGCCGGCCGCTGGCTGGCCGTGCACGCGGGCGTCGGCGACTTCCGGATGTTCGGCGTCTTCGGCCGCGACACGCCGGCCGACGACGCCCTCGACGCCATGGTCGGCGATCCGTCGATCCAGCGCGTCGAGGCCCACACCGACCTGCGATTCGTCAAGCGGCACACGTTCGGCCGCAGCGACATCGAGCTCGACTTCGGCGGCCACACCGTCCACACGGACGGCATCGAGCGCAACACCCACGACAACCCGTTCGGCGCGGTGCTGTACTTCCGCGGCACGCCGACCGGTGCCCCCGTCGTCCACACGCTCACCGAGACCGTGCCGGAGCTGTCCGACGTGTTCCAGGTGCCCGACGCGAAGCAGTTCGCGGTCGGCCAGTGGTGGACCGCGACCAGCAACCCGCTCACCGGCGCCGACGAGCGCGAGCTGCAGAAGATGGTGCAGGTCACCCAGATCGTCGACGCCACCCACATCCGGGTCGGCTACCTCAACGGCTGGCAGCTCGACCCCGGGCGTACGGTCACCTGGCAGCGGGTCGAGCCGGTCCGCCGGGCGCACGTGCGCAACATGGTCTTCCTCGGGTTCGTCGCGTTCACCGGCGAGTACCCGGGGTCCGGCCCGGACGACCGGGAGTACAGCGGCTCCCACCCGGTCGCCTACGAGTACGCGGTGCGCTGCGACGTCGAGGGCATCCACGCCACCGGAACCTGGTGGCCGGTCATCATGCGCCGCTGGTGCACCCACTTCACCACCGCGAACTGCACCCTCAAGAACCCGCCGACGGTCATGTACGGCGGGGCCGGCTACCTCACGCAGCAGATCTACTGCCTTTACGGCCATGTCGTCGACTGCCGCAGCTCCAACGCCCGGCACCTCAACGACCTCACCGCCTCGGCGTACTGCACCGTGGAGAACTGCCACGGCGACGGCGACGACGCCGGCGGCAACCCGTTCACCACCCATGGGCAGTACGAGCACGACCTCGTCTTCACCGGCAACTCCGGCCTGATGGACATCGCCAACAGCGGCGGGCAGTGGGGCATCAGCGCCAAGCGGATCACGATCCGCCGGCACGTCTGCTCCTGGTTCGTCGCCGGCACCAAGATCACCGACCTGACGCTGGAGGACGTGCGGGTCATCGCCCGCTCCACGTTCGACCCGGCCGGCACCCTCCAGGTCAACGCCGACGGCATCCAGATGCGCGGCTGCTCGGCCCGCACGCTGAGCATCGCGCAGCGCTCGGCCCGATCCCGCCGGCCCAACATCATCGCCGACTGCGAGTTCGACCAGCCCGCCGGCACCGTCGTCCACCAGACGCCGGTCAGCAACCCCGTGCACTTCGTCCGGACCACGTTCCGCGGCCTGAACGGCGCGATCCTGCGCGGCGCCGGCCCGGTGCACTTCACCGACTGCGTGCTGACCGGCTCGCCCGGCGCGGCGCCGCTGCAGATCGGCGCCGCCGAGGTCGTCGTGCACGGCGGACGCCTGACCGATACCGGCATCGAGCTGTCGGCTGTGCGGGACCAGCGCCTGGTCGTCGGCGGCGGCGCGACCGTCACCGGCACCAACGCCCGTGGCGCGCTGCTGACGCGGGCCGCCGGCACCGGGCAGGTTCGCATCGAGCTCGGCGACTACCGCAGCACCGCCACGGGCGCGGCCACCGCGCACGTTCGCGTCGACACCGGCGTCAACCGGTACCGGGCCGTCGGCGCCCGCTTCACCGGCGGCCGCCTCGTGCTCGCCGAGGCGGGCTTCGGCGGTACCTCCACGCTGCTGCACACCGGATGCGTCGAGGACGGGGTCGGCCGCGAGCTGCCCGCCGACTCCGCCCGGATCGTCACCACCGACAACCTCACCGTCTGACCGGCAGGAGACCCTCCGATGGATCGCTCCGAATCGACGACCCGCCGCGCGCTGCTGCGCGCCTCCGGGCTCGGCGGCCTGGCCCTCGCCGGCACCGCCCTCGCGCTCTCCCCAGCCTCGGCGGCTCACGCCACCCCCTACTCGCCGGGCGACGACGCCGACCGGCTCAGCCCGATGCGCGACGCCGTCTTCCACGTCGGCTCCGTCGCGGCGCTGCTCGCCCTGCAGTACCGCGCCCTTGTCCCCGGCCAGCTCGTGCACGTCGACGGCCACCTCGCGGCCGGCGACGGCGGCGCCCGGCTGATGCGCTGGGACCCGGCGAGCAGCGCGCCGGCCAACGGCGGCACCGTCCTCGACCCGCAGCGCGACCGGCCCGGCCCGGGGCGCTGGCTGCAGGTCCACGACGGCGTCGTCGAGTTCCGGCACTTCGGCGTCTTCGACGCGAGGACACCGGCCGACGCCGCGCTCGACGCGATGGTCGGCGACCCGTCGATCCACCGCATCGAGGCGCACACCGACCTGCACTTCGTGAAGCGCCACCGGTTCACCCGCAGCGACCTGGTGCTCGACTTCGGCGGGCACACCATGTCGACCGACGGGATCGAGGACGCCGGCCGTGACGACCCGTTCGCCGCCGTACTGTTCTTCCGCGGCACGGTCACCGACCAGGTCCACACCCACACCCTCACCGAGGCCGTGCTGGAGGGCTGGGACTCCTTCCAGGTCGGCGACTCCGCCGCGTTCGCGGTCGGTCAGTGGTACGCGGTCGAGGTAAACAAGCTCGCCGGCGCCTGGGAACGCGAGCTGCAGAAGCTCGTGCAGGTCACCCAGATCATCGACGGCACACACATCCGCATCGGCTACAAGAACGGCTGGGAGCTCGCCGCCGGCCGGACGCTGACCTGGACGCGGGTCGAGCCGGTCAGCCGGGTCCACGTGCGCAACCTGGTCTTCACCGGCAACGGCGGCGACCAGTACACCGGATCGCACCCGATCGCCTACGAGTACGCCGTGCACTGCGACGTCGCCGACGTCGACGCCACCGGCTCGTTCTGGCCGGTCATCATGCGCCGCTGGTGCACCCACTTCCACACGGCCCGGTGCACGCTGAAGAACCCGACCTCGGTCACCTGGGGTGGCGCCGGCTACCTCACCCAGCAGATCTACTGCCTGTACGGGCACGTCGAGGACTGCCGCACGTCCAACGCCCGGCACCTCAACGACTGGACCGCCTCCGCCTACGGCTACGTCACCAACTGCCACGGCGACGGCGACGACCAGGGCCCGTTCGTCACCCACGGCCAGTACGAACACGACCTCGTCTACACCGGCAACTCCGGGCTGATGACGTTCGCCAACTCCGGCGCCGCGTGGGGCTCGGCGGCCAAGCGGATCACCGTGCGCAAGCACGTCTGCTCGTGGTTCGTGGCCCGGGTGAAGGTCACCGACCTGACCCTCGAGGACGTCCAGGTGATCCGCAAGGCCGGCCTCGCCGGCTCCGGCATGCTGTGGGTCAACGCCGACGGCGTCCAGCTGCGCGGCTGCTCGGCCGACGACACGCTGATCATCTCGCAGCAGTCGAGCCGCTCCGGGCGGCCGAACGTCATCGAGGGCTGCGCGTTCCGGCTCGCCACCCCCGGCACGGAGGTGGTGCAGGCCAGCGTCACCGCGCCGGTACACCTGGTGCGCACGAGCATCACCGGCCTCGACGGGCACGCATTCAACGGGCCGGGACCGCTGTACCTGACCGGCACGACGCTGACCGGCGCGGCCACCGCCGCTCCGATCGCCGTCAAGTCGGCCGACGTCCGCGTCGACGGCGGCACGCTCACCGACACCGGGATCCGGCTCGCCGGCGCCGCCGACCAGCGCATCACCGTCGGTGGCGGCGCGGTGCTCAGCGGTACCAACGCGGCCAAGGCCTTCCTGTCCCGCGCCGCGGCGACCGGCGCCGTCACCTGGGACCTCGGCGCCTACGTGAGCACCGCCGCCGACGGCGACACCGTCCACGTGGCCGTCGAGTCCGGCCGCAACCGGTACTCGGCCGTCGGTGCCCTGTTCACCCGTGGCCGGCTGCGGCTGGCCGACGCGGGCTTCGGCGACGGCTCCTCCCTGCTGCACACCGCGTGCGTCGAGGAGGGCGTCGCCCGGGCGTTGCCGCCGGCCGGGCCGCGGGTCCGCGACACGGGCAACCTCAGCGTCTGACTACTGACCGGCAAGGAGAAGACGACGTGGAGCAGCAGGTGACGGTGGCGCTGGTGGGCGCCGGGAACCGGGGTCAGACGTACGCGCGCTGGGTGGCCGACCACCCGCAGCGGGCGCGGCTGGTCGCGGTCGCCGACCCGCGCCCGCACCAGCGCGGCCTCGTCGTGGCCGACAACCCCGGCGCCGCCCAGTTCACCGGCTGGGAGGAGCTGCTCGGCGCCGGGGTCGAGGCCGACGCGGTGATGATCGCCACCCAGGACCGGATGCACGTGGCGCCGGCCGTCGCGTTCGCGCGGGCCGGCCACCACCTGCTGGTGGAGAAGCCGCTCGCGCCAACCGAGGCGGAGTGCCGCGAGATCGTCAACGCGGTCCGCGCCACCGGCGTGCTGTTCGCGGTCTGCCACGTGCTGCGGTACACCCCCTACACCGACCTGGTGAAGCGGGTCGTCGACAGCGGTGTGCTCGGCGAGATCGTCAGCGTCCAGCACCTGGAGCCGGTCGGCTGGTGGCACTACGCCCACTCCTATGTGCGGGGACCGTGGCGGCGGGAGGACCTCGCGGCGCCGATGCTGCTGGCGAAGTCCAGCCACGACCTCGACTGGATCAGCTACGTCACCGGCCGGCGCATCGCGCAGGTCGCCAGCTTCGGCGGCCTGCGCCACTTCCGGCCCGACCAGCGCCCGGCCGGTGCCACTGAGCGGTGCCTCGACTGCCCGGTCGAGGCCGCCTGTCCTTACTCGGCACCGAAGCTGTACCTGCCGCGGCTGCGCGAGCGGGGAGCGGTGTGGCCGGTCAGCGTCGTCACCGACGGCACCGACGAGGCCGCGCTTCTCGACGCGCTGCGGACCGGACCGTACGGGCGCTGCGTGTACAGCGGCGACAACGACGTCGTCGACCACCAGGTCGTGGCCATGGAGCTGACCGGCGGCGTCACCGCCACGTTCACCATGACCGCGTTCACGGAGCAGACCCACCGTCAGACCCAGCTGTTCGGCACCCACGGCATGCTCTCCGGCGACGGCGAGCGGGTCCGGGTGCACGACTTCCGCACCGACCGGATCGAGGTCCTGGAGACCGGCCCGGTCGGCGGTTCCACCGCCGCCGACGACCACGGCGGCGGCGACAGCGGGCTGATGGACGCCTTCATCCGCGCCGTCGCCACCGGCGACGGCGCGGACATCCGGTCCGGACCGGACCAGTCGCTCGCCAGTCACCTCGCGGTCTTCGCCGCCGAGGCGGCCCGGCACACCGGCACGGTCGTGACCGTGCCCGCGCAGTGAACCATTACTCACGAGAGGAACTACTGATGCGAGTTCGCAGGTTCGCGCCGGTCGCGGTCGCCGCGCTGGTGGCCGGGCTGCTCGCCGCGTGCGGCGGCGGGTCCGGCGACAGCGGCGGCGGGTCCGACGAGAAGGCGTCGGTCACGATGTGGATCTACCCGGTCATCCCCGACCAGGCGGCCCACACCGCCTTCTGGAACGAGCAGGTCACCGCGTTCAAGGCCAGCCACCCGAACATCGACGTGAAGGTCGAGATCTTCCCGTGGGCGAAGCGGGAGGAGTCCCTGACCACCGCGATCGCCGGCGGCAAGGGTCCCGACGTCGTGTACCTGATCCCCGACCAGCTCGGCAAGTTCAACAAGATGATCGAGCCGCTGGACAGCTACCTGCCGGCCGACGCCAAGGCCGACTACCTCGACAACGTCAAGGCCGCCGTCACCCTCGACGGCAAGATGCTCGGCGCGCCGATCCTGACCAGCAGCAACCCGCTGATGTGCAACGCCAAGGTGTTCGCCGAGGCCGGCATCACCGACTACCCGGAGACCTGGGACGACCTGCTCACCCTGGCCCCGCAGTTCAAGGCCAAGGGCTTCGACGTCACCAACTACTACGCCGACCCGGCCGCCACCCTGAACCAGTCGTTCTACCCGCTGCTGTGGCAGGCCGGCGGCGACGTGTTCAGCAAGGACGGCAAGAAGGTCGCGTTCGACGGCCCCGAGGGCGTCAAGGCCCTGACCTTCCTCAAGCAGCTCGCCGACGGCGGCTACGTGCAGAAGGACCTGCTCACCAGCATCCCGGCCTTCGAGCAGACCAACGTCGCCAAGAACAAGGTCGCCTGCACCTGGCAGCACGTGCCGGCCGACGTCAAGACGTTCTGGGGCGCGGACAACATCAAGATCTTCCCGCCGCTGAAGGATGTCAAGAGCATCGGCTACGGCACCGTCGGCAGCCTCGCCATGCTCAAGGGCAGCTCGGCGAAGAAGGCCGCCGGCGAGTGGATCACGTTCGCCAGCCAGCCGTCGGTCACCTCGGCCTACGAGACGAAGAGCGGCTACTTCCCGGCGAAGAAGTCGGCCGGCACGCTCTACGCGTCGGACCCGATCAACAGCGCGATGGAGAAGACCCTCGCCAGCACCACGGTCGGCGCGCTGAACGAGAAGAGCCGCGAGGTGATGGGCATGCTCGCGCCCGAGATCCAGGCGGCGCTGATCGGCAAGAAGACCCCCGAGCAGGCGCTCGCCGACGCGGCCAAGGCCGCCAACGCCCTGCTCTGACCCTCCGGTCCGGCCCGCCGCGGCACCCTCGCGGCGGGCCGGCTCCCTTGTTCACGGAAAGGACGGCGGATGGCCGAAACAGCACAGGTGGCCGAAATAGCACAGGTGCCGGCGCGGCGGACCCGGCGGGTTGTGGCCCGGCGCGAGGCCCGGTGGGGCCTGCTCTTCGTCCTTCCCGCGTTCCTGCTGTTCCTCGTGTTCCGGTTCGGCCCGGCGATCGCGGGGCTGGTGCTCGGGTTCATGGAGTACTCCATCGGCGCCGACGCCGAGTGGACCGGGCTGGACAACGCCCGCCGCCTCGCCGAGGACCCGGTCTTCTGGCAGGCGCTGCGGGTCACCGTCGTCTACACCCTGCTGTACGTGCCGGTGACCGTCGCCGTCTCGGTCGGGCTGGCCCTGCTGGTCCGGCGCGGCTTCCGCGGCGTCGGCTTCTTCCGCTCGGTGTTCTTCCTGCCGGTCGTCACCAGCCTCGTGCTCGTGGCCACGATCTTCGCGTGGGTCTTCTCGAGCGACGGCCCGTGGTCGCGGATCCTCGGCTGGTTCGGGCTGCCCGACGACTCGTGGCTCGCCTCCACCACGCTGGTCCTGCCGGCGCTCGCCCTCGTCGGCGTCTGGTCGCACTTCGGCTACGGCATGCTCATCGTCCTGGCCCGCCTGCAGGACCTGCCGCGCGAGCAGGAGGAGGCGGCGCTCACCGACGGGGCCGGGCCGTGGCAGCGGTTCCGCTGGATCGTCCTGCCGCAGCTGCGGCCGGTGCTGTTCTTCCTGCTGGTGATCGAGACGACCGCCTCGTTCCAGGTCTTCGACCTCGTCTACGCGATGACCGGCGGCGGCCCGGCGCGGGCCAGCTACACCCTCGTCATGGCCCTGTACGAGCAGGGCTTCAAGTACTTCGACCTCGGCTACGCGAGCGCCATCGGCGTCGCGTTGTTCGTGCTCACGCTCTTCGTCGCGCTGATCCAGCGGCTGGCCCTCGGGAGGGACAAGTGACCGTCACGACCGCGCCCCGTCGGCCCCGTCGGCCTCGCGCCTACCGCGCCCTGCAGCCCGGCCCGGCCGGCAAGGTGCTGCGCACTGTGCTGCTGGCCGTGGCGAGCGTCGTCACGCTGTTCCCCTTCTACGCGATGGTGGTCCTGAGCCTCAAACCGGCGGCAGCCGTCGAGTTCCCGGGCAGCCTGCTGCCGTGGCCGATCGACACCGGCGCCTACGGCAAGGTCCTGGAGGCCCAGAGCATCCTGCGCTGGCTGCTGAACACCGCGATCTACTCGGTCGTCAGCGTCGTGCTGGTGCTGCTGCTCGCCGCGATGGCCGGCTACGCGTTCGCGAAGAAACGCTTCCCCGGCCGGGAGACGATGTTCTGGTCCTTCCTGGCGATGGTGATGGTGCCGTACCACGTGACGCTCATCCCGACGTTCATCCTCATCGCGAAGGCCGGCGGCGTCGACACCTACTGGGGCCTGATCCTGCCCACCCTCGCCAACGCCCAGGCCGTGTTCCTGATGCGCCAGTTCATCCAGGGCCTGCCGGATGAGCTGTTCGAGGCGGCCCGCATCGACGGTGCGTCGGAGTGGCGGATGTTCACCCGGATCGTGCTGCCGTTGTGCAAGCCGATCCTCGCCACGCTGGGCGTGTTCGTCTTCCTGTGGCACTGGAACGACCTGCTCTGGCCGCTGATCATCGGGCAGAGCGGGGACATGCGCACGCTCACCGTCGGCATCGCCTCGCTCCAGCAGGAGCAGGTGCCGCTCAACGTCATGCTCGCCGGCTCGGTGATCGCGTTCGTGCCCATCTTCGCCGCCTACCTCGTCGGCCAGCGGTACTTCACCGAGGGCGTCACGATGTCCGGAATCAAGGGATGAGACCCGTGTTCAGCAGCGAAACCGAACTGGAGGACCGGCTCGCCCGGCCGTCGCCGGCGCTCGTCGCCGACCTCGCCGAGGGCGCCGGCGACCTCGTCGTCCTCGGCGCCGGCGGCAAGATGGGCCCGTCGCTGTGCCGCCTGGCCCGCCGCGGCCTCGACGCGGCCGGGCGCACCGGCGACCGGGTGTACGCCGTGTCGCGCTGGTCCGACGAGAAGGCCGCCGCGGCGCTGGCCGCCGACGGCGTCGAACCGGTGCCGTTCGACCTGCTCGGCGACCGCGACCTGCGGGAGCTGCCCGACGCGACCGACGTGGTGTTCATGGTCGGCGCGAAGTTCGGCACCTCGGCCGCCCCCTACCTGGCCTGGGTCGTCAACGCGGTGCTGCCCGCCGCCGTCGCCCGCCGCTACGCGGGCGCCCGGATCGCGGCGTTCTCCACCGGCAACGTCTACCCGCTCGTGCCGGTCGCCTCCGGCGGCTGCGTCGAGGACGACCCGACCGGCCCGGTCGGCGACTACGCGATGAGCTGCCTCGGCCGGGAGCAGGTGTTCGCCCACGCCGCCGCCACGAGGGGCACCCCGGTGACGGTCCTGCGGCTCAACTACGCGGTCGACCTGCGCTACGGGGTGCTCGCCGACGTCGGCCAGGCCGTCCTCGCCGGCACGCCGATCGACGTCACCACCGGCCACGTCAACGTGGTCTGGCAGGGCTACGCCAACGAGGTCGCCCTGCGCTCCCTGCGCCACGCCAGCACCGGCGTGTTCACCCTCAACCTGACCGGCCCGGAGACCGCACCGGTGCGCCGCCTCGCCGCCAGGTTCGGCGAACGGCTCGGCCGGCCGGTGACCATCACCGGCACCGAGGCCCCCGCCGCGCTGCTCAACGACGCCACCCGCTGCCACGCACTGTTCGGCTATCCGGACGTGCCGCTCGGCACCCTCGTCGACTGGCAGGCCGACTGGCTCGCCGCCGGCCTGCCCACCTCGGGCAAGCCGACCAAGTTCGCCGTCCGCGACGGGAGGTTCTGACCGTGGGCCTTGATCTGCTCCGGTCGGGCACCGTCATCCCGGCGCACCCCCTCGCCCTCACCGCTGGCCGGGCCCTCGACGAGCGGCGGCAGCGCGCGCTCACCCGCTACTACCTGGCCGCGGGCGCGGGCGGCGTCGCCGTCGGCGTGCACACCACCCAGTTCGAGATCCGCCAGGCCGGGCTGCTCGCACCGGTGCTGGCGCTCGCCGCCGAGGTGGTCGACGCCGAGGCCGGCCGTCCGGTGGTGAAGATCGCCGGGGCGTGCGGCGACACGGCACAGGCGGTCGCCGAGGCCGAGCTCGCCGCCGGCCTCGGCTACGACGCCGTGCTGCTGTCGCCGGTCGTGCCGGGCGCCGACGAGGCCGCCCTGCTGGAGCGCGCCCGGGCGGTGGGCACGGTACTGCCGGTGGTCGGCTTCTACCTCCAGCCCGCCATCGGCGGCCCGCGCCTGTCCACGGCGTTCTGGCGGGCGTTCGCCGACCTGCCGTCGGTCGTGGCGGTCAAGCTCGCGCCGTTCGACCGGTACCGCACCCTGGAAGCCGTCCGCGGGATCGTGTCCGCCGACCGGGGCGAAGAGGTCGCCCTCTACACCGGCAACGACGACCACATCGTCGGCGACCTGCTCGGCCGGTTCGCCGGGCGGCGCTTCGCCGGCGGCCTGCTCGGCCAGTGGGCTGTCTGGACCCGCGCCGCGGTGGCCATGTTCGACCGGGTCCGCGCGGCCCGCGACGGCGACGCCGTCACGCTCGCCGAGCTGACCGACCGCGCGGCGGCGGTCACGGACGCCAACGCCGCCGTGTTCGACGCCGCCAACGCCTTCCGCGGCTGCATCGCCGGCGTCCACGAGGTGCTGCGCCGGCAGGGGCTGCTCGCCGGCGTGTGGTGCCTCGACCCGGGCGAGGGGCTCTCCGCCGGCCAGGCCGAGGAGCTGACCCGGGTCGCGGCCGCCTACCCGTGGCTGACGGACGACGACTTCGTCGAGGAGCACCGCGATGCCTGGCTCCGGTGACGCGCCACGGCGGCCGGTGACGGTCGTGTCGGTGCCGCCCGCCCTGCGCGGCCAGTTCTTCCCGGCCGAGGTCGGCGCCCGGCTGGCCGAGGTCGCCGATTGCGTCCTGGTGGACGACCACGCCGCGGCGGCGCAGTGGCTGCCCCGCGCCGAGGTGCTCGTCACCGCGTGGGGCTTCCCACGGCTGGACGCCGGGCTGCTCGACCTGGCCCCGCGGCTGCGGCTCGTCGCCCACACCGGCGCGTCGGTCAAGCCGTTCGTCACCGACGGGGTGTTCGACCGGGGCATCGCCGTCACGCAGGCGGGGCAGGGCATGGCCCGGTCGGTCGCGGAGGTCGCGCTGGCCTTCACGCTGGCGCTGCTGCATCGGCTGCCCCGCTTCGACCACGCCCTGCACGCGGGCGCCGCGTGGGACGCCGCCGAGCAGGCGCCGCCGCGTGACGAGATCCTCGGCTGCCCGGTCGGTGTCGTCGCCGCGTCGCGGACCGGCCGCGCCTACGTCTCGCTGGTGCGCGCCCTGGGCGCCGAGGTGACGCTGGCCGACCCGACCCTCTCCGCGTCCGAGGCTGCCGCGCTCGGTGCGCGGCTGGCCGGGCTCGACGAGGTGCTCGCCGGCAGCCGGATCGTCGCGCTGCACGCGCCGGTCCTGCCGGAGACCCGGCACCTGCTCGGCGCCCGCGAGCTGGCGCTCCTGCCCGACGGCGCCGGCCTGGTGAACACGGCCCGCTCCTGGTTGGTCGACGAGGCGGCGCTGGTCGCCGAGCTGTCCACCGGCCGCATCGACGCGGCCCTGGACGTCTTCGACGACGAGCCGCTGCCCTCCGGGCACCCGCTGCGGGCGCTGCCGAACGTGCTGCTCACCCCGCACCAGGCCGCCGGCACGGTGCAGGGGCGGCGCCGTCAGGGCGAGATCGTGGTGGAGGAGATCGCCCGGTACGCCGCGGGACAGCCGCTCGCCCACGCGGTGACCCCGCAGCTGCTCACCCGCATGGGCTGAGCATGTACCGCCCGGCCATCCCCTCCGACGAGCCGTCGCTGCGCGCCCTGTGGTCGACGGCCTTTCCCGGCACGGACGTCTTCCCGCTGTGGGCCGGCGACCCGGGGCGCTTCCCCCGTACGTTCGTCGCGGTGGACGCGGCGACGGTTCTGGCCGCCGTCTACTACCTTCCTCGTCGGCTGCGCGCCGCCGACGGCGCTGTGCACCTGGTCGGCGGGATCGCGAACGTGGCGACCCTCCCCGCGGCCCGCGGCCGCGGCCACGCCCGCCGCCTGCTCGACCTGGCCCTGGCCGCGATGACGGCGGACGGCTGTTCCTGGTCGCTGCTGTTCACCGGCACCCCGGACGTCTACCGCGGCAGCGGCTTCGAACCGTTCACGCTGCGCTACCCGACCGGCACACCGGCCCCGGCCGGTCGCACCGCCGAAGCGGCCTCACCGTCCTCCGGCTGGACGATCGGTCCCGGCTCGCTGGCCGAATGGAGCAGGCTCGCCGCAGCCCACCGGGCGTTCAACGCCCACCGCCCACTCACCACCGTCCGGACCGCCGACGACTGGAACCGCCGGGTGCCCGTCTGGTACGCGCCGCCGGCCGAGGTGCTCGTCGCCCACCGGCGCGGCCGCCTCGGCGGGTACGTGGTCCTGCGCCGCACGACCGGCGAGGTACAAGTCCTGGAGACCGCGTGCCGGCCGGGCCGGGAGGACGCCCTTGGCGCCCTGTTCGCCGCCGTCGCCGAGCACGCCCGCGCGGCGGGCGTGCAGCGCTGCACGGCCCGGCTGCCCGCCGACCCTGCGATCGACGCGGCGCTGCCCCGGCTGCTGCGCGACCCGGTGACCGAGACCGACACCACCGGGATGCTCCGGCCCCTACACGCCGCCCCGGAGCTGCTCGCCGCGATGACCGCCGCGCCGGGGGCGTTCCACTGGCCCGGTGACTACCTGTGACGTTCGGGCACCGGCGGAATCTCCGGCGGTCGCCGGATAGTGCGGCGGAACAAAGCGTAGCTTCGGTGGCGAAGCAGGGCCTGCGTCGCCGGAGCCGGCTTCCTATCTGTCGGCTTCGTCGGGTCGTTCCGGGCGGGCCGCCACGACCCGGCACAGCAGCGCCGCGACGGCGCCGGTGACCGCGCCGACGATCGTCCCGGTGACGAGGCTGGACACCGCCGCTGCGCCGCGCACGACGCCGCGCTGCACCGTGGGGTCCACGTCGGCGAGGTTCCCGCCGAGGGTCGGGGTGACCCCGTCGAAGGCGGTGTCCCACAGCAGTTGATGGCCGGCGGCGAGGAACACGCCGTAGAGCGCGCCGATGACCAGGACGGTCACGAACGGGCGCGGCGGCCGCTGCCACAGCACCGCTGCGATCCAGCACAGCGGGGGGAGGAAGACCAGCAGTCCGTTGACGAGGCTGTCCTCCTCGACGACGCCGAGGTCGTGCAGCACGAGCCGGGGCGCGGCCAGTGCGGCCAGGCCGACCAGCACCGGCCAGGAGAACCCGAGCATCCGGCGCGGCCGGCTCATCGCGCGGTCTCCGCGGCGACGCTCGCGCGAGCCGTGTCGCGGGCGAAGCGCAGCAGCGCGGTGAAGGCGAGCACGGCGGTGACCGCGCCGCCGGCGAGACGGACCCGGTGCCCGGCGACGAACTCGTCGGCCACCTGCCGCAGGTACTGCGGGGAGTGGGTACCGACCGGGTCGACGAACATGATCTCGTTGCGGGGCCAGAAAAACACCGCGGAGAACAGGAACTCGCAGGCGATGAAGGCCCCGGCCGCGCCGGCGATCCACCACCGCAACCGCGGGTCGCGCCAGGTGAGCAGCACCGCGGCGAGGCTGCTGAGCACCACTGTGGCGCCCAGCGGCGGGAAGTAGTCGCTCGGGCCGCCCGCGACCATGAACTCCCGGGCCCGTTCCAGCGACGCCGGGGCGTCGCCGAAGATGTTCGGGTAGAGCATCACCGTCTCGGCGGCCACGCCACCGAACGACAGCATCGCGGTCCACACCAGCACCACGAGTGTGATCCAGGTCAGTTTGGTACGGGACACGTTCGGGTCCTCCTGTGTCGTCGCGCCGTTGCCGGGCGGTCCCCGGTGGTCGTCCACCATGCTGTGGTGCGCCGGCGTCGCCGTCTGCCGCCTGCGGGAGCGGACCGGCGTCGCTTCCTGACGTACGCGGCGGCGCGGGCCTGACGCTCCACGGCGACAGCGGCCGCCCGGCATGCCGTTTACGCTGCTGGTGTGCGTTGCCGACCCACCCGCACCGACGCGCTGCTCGGTGTCGCCACCTTCTGCCTGGTCGCGGCGGCCGTGATCACCGACGGCGGGCCACCCGGCCGGGCGGTGCTCGCCTACGGCTTCGCGGTCGGCTTCGGCGGGCTGCTGCTGTGCAGCCGGCAGTGGCCGGTCCCGGCGCTGCTGGCGACCGCGGCCGGCATCGTCGTGTACTACTGGCTGGACCTCCCGGCGATCGGCCTGGCGGCGCCGACCGCCGCCGTGCTGTACACGGCGGCGGGGCGCGGCCGGGTGGTGCCGGCGACCCTCGTCGGCGGCGGGCTGCTGGCGCTGTCGGTGGCCATGCGGCTGGCGGAGGGCGACGCCGTCTCGATCGTCGTGGGCTTCGACCTTGGCTCCGAGGCCGCGCTGATGCTCGCCGTCATCGCCCTCGGCGACGCCGTGCGCAGCAGGAGGTCGCTGCGCGCCGAGATGGCCCGGCAGGCGGTCGCCGCCGTCGAGGACCGCCGCCGGGAGACCGCCCGGCAGGTCGAGGCGGAGCGGCTGCGGATCGCCAGGGAGGTGCACGACACCCTCGGCCACACGATGTCGGTCATCACGCTGCAGTCGGCGGTGGCGCAGGAGGCTCTCGCCGACAACGCACCGGACCAGGCCAGGACCGCGCTCGCCGCGATCAGCTCGGCCGGTGGCAGCGCGATGGGTGAGCTGCGCGCCACCTTGCACACCCTGCGCCGCGACTCCGGTACCCGCGAACCCGCACCAGGCTTCGACCGACTGCACACCCTCGTCGACGGGGTGCGCCGCAGCGGCCTGCCCGTCGAGCTGACCGTCACCGGCCGGGTCGATGCGCTGCCCGCCGTCGTGGGCACGACCGCCTACCGAATCGTCCAGGAGGCGCTCACCAACACCCTGCGCCACGCACACGCCAGCCAGGTGCACGTCACGGTGCGGGCGACAGGACCCGGGCTGTCGCTCGAGGTCGTCGACGACGGCCACGGCGCACCGCCCGGCGCACCGCTGGACGGCAACGGCCATGGACTGCGGGGCATGGTCGAGCGGGTCTGCCTGCTCGGCGGCACCGTCGAGGCCGGCAACGGCGAGCGCGGCGGGTTCCGGGTCCACGCACGCCTGCCGCTGGCCGGGAGCGGCGCATGACGGACATCCAGGTCGTCATCGTCGACGACCAGCACCTCGTCCGCGCCGGGCTGCGCGCGCTGCTCGACCGCGCACCGGACATCACCGTCGTCGGCGAGGCCGGTGACGGCGCCGCGGGTCTGCGCATCGTGCGCGCCGCGCGACCGGACGTGGTGCTCATGGACGTCCGCATGCCCGGCACGGACGGCATCGAGGCCACCCGCCACATACTGGCCGACCCGGGCCTCACCGACGTCCAGGTCGTCATGCTGACCACCTTCGACGACGACGAGTACCTCTTCGAGGCCATCCGGGCCGGCGCGGCCGGCTTCCTGCTCAAGGACACCCCGCCCGACGCCCTGCGGGCCGC
Organism: Dactylosporangium sp. NPDC006015; assembly: GCF_040614215.1. Classification (NCBI taxonomy): domain Bacteria; kingdom Bacillati; phylum Actinomycetota; class Actinomycetes; order Micromonosporales; family Micromonosporaceae; genus Dactylosporangium; species Dactylosporangium sp. NPDC006015. The sequence continues at coordinate 12,095 of NZ_JBEXUD010000050.1, read as the reverse complement.
TGTGCGCACCGTGGCCGGCGGCGACGCGCTGCTCTCCCCCGCCGTCACCCGGCGCGTCCTGGCCGCCGCGGCCCGCTCCCCCGTGCCGGACCTCCGGCGGCTCGCCGGGCTCACCGACCGCGAACGCGACGTCCTCGCACAGGTCGGCACCGGACGGTCCAACGCGGAGATCGGCGCCGCGCTGCACCTCAGCCCGGACACCGCCCGCACCTACGTGAGCCGCCTGCTGACTAAGCTGGACGCCCGCGACCGCGCCCAGCTCGTCGTCATCGCCTACGAAACCGGACTCGTCACCCCCGGAAGCTGCTCACCACGCCTCACGGCCCAAGAGAGAACAGATCATCCTCCACAAAGGACGAAAGGTCCTAGTACGGCAGCCACCGATCGGGATCATGGCTGAAGGTCGGCACTGAGTCGTCGTGCGTAGTGGGCTCGTCGGGCTCGGGCTCGGTGTCGACGTCGCCATTGTGACCAGCGCAGACGGTGGGCGAGGTCGCGGGTCGGGTGGATGGCCAACGCGTTGAGCAGGCGGCGGATCTCGTCGACGGTGAGGTCGATCAGATCGGTAGCGGGTGCGCGGGTTGCGGCGTCGGCGGCGCAGATCGTCAGCACGGCGAGGGCGGCCATGGCCAGGTGGTGAACCGGTGCCAGGAGTTCCAGCGGCGGACCTGATGCTGGTCCAGGCCGACCTGGCTCTTGCCGGCCTGGAACGATTCCTCGATGCTCCAACGGGTCCCGGCCACCATGACCATGCAGGAGACTGCCAGGACGTAGCCCAGTCCGAGGTCGCGCAGTCGGGCGCGGAACGCGGTGGTGTTGCCGTAGGCCTCGTCCGCGGCGGCTCAGCGGACCGGGACGTCCGCTGCGACCGCGGCGGTGATCATGTCTGCGGCGAGTTCGGACCGGGTCGCGAACCCGATGCCGTCGGGCACGCCAGCGTCGCGGCAGCGGTCCGCGTCGGCGGTCCATACGCGGGCAGGTAGACCCGCCGGTCAGCAAGGCAAACCCCACGAACCGCTTGACAAACTCGGGCATTGGCGCCTCCGCGTCTCTTGCGGACCCTTTTTCTATGGCTTAGCCTAAGCCCCGGATTAACGGACGAATGTCATCACCCTCACTCGAGCGCCGGGCTGCCCGTGGCACGAACACCGGCCCGCCCCGCTTCCTCCCGCCCGAAAGGAACACCCCGCGATGAGACGACCCTGGCTCGCATCCGTCCTGGCGATCGGGCTGCTGGCTCTAGCCGGCTGCTCCGGCTCCGGCGGCGAGGCCGCCGCCGACCCCAAGAAGCTCACCGTCTGGATCATGGGCGACAGCTCCGCTCACTTCGAGGAGCTGGTCAAGCCGTTCGCCGACAAGTCCGGCATCGCCGTGGACACGGTCGCGATCCCGTGGGACTCGATCGACCAGAAGATGACCACCGCCGTCGCGTCCGGCAAGGGGCCGGACATCGTGCAGATCGGCATCTCCAAGCTGCGCACGTTCGCGAGCTCCGGCGCCCTGCTCAAGTTCGACGACAAGACCCTGGCGGACCACCCGAACCTAGCCGCGGACAAGTTCCTCGACGGCGTTGCGGGCAAGGCCACCGCGATCGGCGGCGACGTGGTCAGCGTCCCGTGGATCAGCGACACGCGGGTGCTGTTCTACCGCACCGACATCCTCGCCGCGCAGGGCATCACCGCACCGCCGGCGACCTGGGACGAGCTGCGAGCCGACGCCAAGACCCTCGCCGGGCGCGGCAAGGGGCAGTACGGCTACTACATCCCGCAGTGGGACAGCGCACTGCCGGTCATCATGACCTGGGGCGAGGGTGGCCAGATCGTCGACGGCGCGGGCAAGATCGGCTTCAACACCCCGGAGTTCGGCAAGGCCGTCGACATCTACACCGGCCTGTACGCGGACAAGAGCGTGCCCACGAACGCGGACTTCGACCAGGTCCAGGGCTTCACCTCGGGCACCGCGCCAATGCTCGTGTCCGGACCCTATCTCGCCAGCGCGGTCACCGCCGCCGCGCCGGACCTCAAGGGCAAGTGGGCTGTCGCCCCGATTCCCAGCGGTACCGCGAACACCTCGCTCCTTGCCGGGTCGAACCTCGGCGTGTGGGGCAACACGGGCAACCGTGACGGCGCTCTGCGGCTGCTCGACTACCTTTCGGAGCCGCAGACCCAGCTCACCTGGTACAAGCTCAACGGTGATCTGCCGACCGTCAAGGCCGCGCTCAGCGACCCGGCGCTCACCGCCGACCCGCTGGTGACGGTCTACTCCAAACAGCTGTCCACCGCCAAGCTGCTGCCGCTGGTCCCGAACTGGGACAACGAGACCGGCAAGGCGCTGCTGGACGCCCTGAACTCCATCGTCCTGACCGGCGCGAACCGCGACACCACCCTCAAGGGCCTGTACAGCGCCACCGACGGCACCTCGGTCAACTGACCCCACCACCGTGGGCGGGATGCCCGCCGTCCCGCCCACAACAGGAGCCCGCATTGAAACCTCGTCTCGCACCGTACGCGTTCATCGCACCGGCGATGGTCCTGCTGCTGGCCTTCGGCGTGCTGCCGATCCTGGTCGCGCTGCTGGTCAGCCTCACCGACATGAACCTCGCCGGCCTCGGCGACTGGTCCCGGATCAGCTTCGTCGGCGCCGACAACTACCGCCGGCTGTTCACCGACCACGAGTTCTGGCAGTCGCTGACCAACACCGGCCTCTTCGCCGCCGTCGGCGTGCCCTCGGTCATCGTCCTGTCCCTGATCGTCGCGCTGCTGCTGAACCGTGCCGACAATCGGTACTTCCGGGCACTGCGCGCGTTCTACTTCGTACCCGCAATCACCGCCATCGTGGCGATCTCGCTCGTCTGGGGGTACCTCTACAACACTCAGTTCGGGTTGTTCAACTACCTGCTGTCGGCGGTGGGACTGCCCGAGGTGCGGTGGCTCAGTGACCCGGTGTGGGTGAAGTTCTCGGTCGCGCTGGTCGCCGTCTGGCGCGGTACCGGGCTGAACATCATCATCTTCCTGGCGGCGCTGCAGAGCGTGCCGAAGGAGTACCTCGAGGCCGCGGCGCTCGACGGCGCGGGTGAGCTGCGCAGAACAATCTCGATCGTCATCCCGCTCCTGCGCTTCGCGATCTTCTTCGTCATGATCACGACCGTCATCGCCTGGCTGCAGTTCTTCGACGAGCCGTTCGTGCTCACCAAGGGCGGCCCGCTGGGCGAGTCGACGAGCATCTCTCTGTTCCTGTACCAGAAGGGCTTCTCCACCAGCCAGTTCGGCTACGCCAGCGCCGGCTCGGTGGTGCTCTTTGCGGTCATCGGCGCAGTGACGCTGTTCCAGCTGCGGGTCGGGAGGGCCGATGCCGAGGCGTAGGGGCCTGACCTTCGCGATCGGTGCCGTGCTCGGCGTCGGCGCGCTGGCGACCGCGTTCCCGTTCGCGTGGATGGTCTTCGGCTCGGTGAAGCCGCGCCGCGAGTCGGTCGCCTACCCGCCGCGGGTCCTTCCGGAGCAGCCCACGCTGGACTTCTTCCGGCAGCTCTTCGACGAGCTCGATTTCGGCCGATACCTCGCCAACACCATCGCCGTCGTACTCATCGGCATGGCCGGCGTCATCCTGATGGCAATGGCCGGGTACGGCTTCTCGAAGTTCCGGTTCCGGGGCCGCGAGCCACTGTTCTTCCTGGTGCTCGTCACGATGATGATCCCGGTCCAGGTGACGATGATCCCCACCTACCTGATCCTCAACGGGCTGCGGCTGACCAACACGCTGGTCGGCATCGCGCTGCCCGGCCTGGTCTCCGGGTTCAGCGTGTTCCTGTTCCGGCAGTTCATGTCCGCCATTCCCACCGAGATGCTCGAGGCGGCCCGCATCGACGGCGCTGGCGAGGCGCGGATCTTCTTCCGCATCATCCTGCCGCTGTCCAAGCCGATCCTGGCGGTGCAGGTCGTGCTGACGTTCATCGCCGGGTGGAACAGCTTCCTGTGGCCGCTGATCATCGCCAACGACGAGAAGCTCTACACCCTCTCGGTCGGGGTGTCGCTGCTGAACCGGCAGATCGCCACCAACCCGTCCCTGCAGATGGCCGCCGCGACCCTCATGGTCGTGCCGATCCTCGCCGTGTTCGTCGTCTTCCAGCGTTTCATCGTGCAGGGCTTCACCATGTCCGGCCTCAAGTAAAGGCAGTCTCTCTATGCGCAAGCGACTCACCGGCTTCGTCCACGCCGACGGCGCCCGGCTGCTCGACGGCGCGGGCAACCCGCTGCTGCTGCGGGGCATCGGCCTCGGCAACTGGCTGCTCGCCGAAGGGTACATGTGGAAATTCGGCGACGAGATGAGCTCACCGCGGCAGATCGAGCACCGCATCGAGAAGCTCGTCGGGCCGGACCGCGCCGCCGAGTTCTGGGCCCGCTTCCGGGCCGCGTTCATCACCGAGGCCGACATCGCCGAGATCGCCGCGCTCGGCTTCGACCACGTCCGGCTGCCGCTCAACTCCCGCGGCCTGATCGACGACGCCGGACAATTCCTGCCCGACGGCTTCGCGCACATCGACAACCTTCTGCACTGGTGCGAGCGGCACGACCTGTGGGTGCTGCTCGACCTGCACGGCGCGCCCGGCGGGCAGACCGGCACCAACATCGACGACTCACCCAACGGGCAGCCGGAGCTGTTCATGGACGAGCGGTACCGCTGGATGACCGTCGCGCTGTGGCAGGAGATCGCCCGCCGCTACCGGCACAGCACCGTCGTGCTCGGCTACGACCTGCTCAATGAGCCCTTGCCCAACGAGTGGCAGCACGTGTACCCCGCCGAGCTGGTCGAGTTGTACCGGGAGCTCACCGCCGCGATCCGGGCGGTCGACCCCGATCATCTGCTGGTCTACGAGGGCTCGCACTGGGCTACGAACTGGTCGATCTTCACCGACGTCATCGATCCGAACTCGGCGCTGCAGTTCCACCGCTACTGGTGCCCGCCGGACCGCTCCAGCATCCAGCAGTACCTCGACGTCCGGTATCGGCTCGGGCTGCCGATCTACATGGGGGAGGGCGGCGAGAACACCTCCGAGTGGATCTACACCGCGCACCGGCTCTACGAGCAGCACGGCATCAGCTGGAACTTCTGGCCGTGGAAGAAGCTCGACACTCACACCTCGCCGGTCTCCGCGCGAGTGCCCGACGACTGGGCGCTGATCGCCGACCCGTCGGCCGGCGTCGACGCCGACACCGCCTGGCGCATCCTGCTGCGCTTCCTCGACGCGATCGCGCTGCACGCCTGCGAACGACGCCCGGACGTCATCAACGCCATGTTCGGCCGCGCACCGTTGCGCCTGCCCGGGTGGGGATTCATCGACCAGCGGGCGCGGTTCCGGGACCGGTTCGCCGGGTTCGACACCGAGCACGTCTGGCATCACGACGCTGGCCAGCCGTACCGTGCCGAAGAGATCATGCCGATGAGCGTGCAGGCCGGCGACGAACTGCACTTCCCACTCGAACGCAGACCGGCCGGCTGGCGGGTGGACAGCGACGATCCTGGGGCGTTCGAGGTCCGCTGGAACGGTGACCGCCTCATCGCACGCGCGAACATCGCCGCGCAGCTGCGGGCGATCGATCTGACCGCGAACTGACCGCATGCAGGCCGAGTATGATCGGGCAACCATGAGCGCCGAGCCCGCCGCCGGTCGGCACACCACCAGCCTGCCCGAGGTGTCTACGGTCACGACCCTGCGGCAGCGCAACCGTGCCCTGGTGCTCAAGCACGTCATCCTCGCCCAGCAGACCACCCGCGCGGCGATCGCCAGGGACAGCGGGCTGTCCACGGCCTCCGCCGCCAACCTCGTCGCCGACCTCATCGGCGACGGCCTGGTCGAGGAGCGCGGCTCGGTGTCGTCCAAAGGCGGCCGACCGATCGCCCTCATCGGCCCGCGCGCCGAGAGCGCCGTGACGATCGGGGCCGACATCGGCGAGCGCGGTGTCGCTGTGGAGATGTTCGACCTGGCGATGAACCGCATCGACCGGGAGTTCCGCGGCGGCGCCGAGGAAGAGTCGCCGGAAAAGATCGGCGTCGACCTGCAGGACGCCATCGAGGCGCTGCGCGACCGCAACGCCGGCCGGTGGCCGACCCTGCTCGGCATCGGCCTTGGGCTGCCCGGTCTGGTCGAGGTCGGCGCCGACGGCCGCCAGATGCTCTACGCGCAGAGCCTCGGCTGGCCGCCGGTCCCCGTCGCGTCGCTGTGCGACGTCGGGGTGCCGGTGCTGGCCGAGAACGGCGCGAAGATGCAGACCCGGGCGGAGCTGTGGTTCGGCAACGCGCGCGGCGCGTCGCACGCCCTCGTCGCGCTGTTCGGCCGGGGTGTCGGCATCGGCGTCGTCACCGAAGGCCGGTTGCTGCAGGGCTCCCACTCCAGCGCCGGCGAGTGGGGGCACACGGTCATCGAACGCGGTGGCCGGCTGTGCCGCTGCGGCAACCGCGGCTGCGTGGAGGCGTACCTCGGCGCCGACGCGATCCTCGACGCCTGGCGCAGCACCGGCGCCACGTTCGAGGGCACCGGCTGGCGCGCGATTGGTGAGCTGCTCACGGCCGCCGGCACCGGCGACCCGTCCGCGGCGGCGATCGTCGACGACGTCGTCGACTGCTTGGGCGTGGCACTGGGCGGCATGGTGAACCTGACGGGCCCGGAGCGGATCGTGATCGGCGGCTGGGTAGGCCTCCGGCTGATGGAATCGCTGGGCGATCGCATCGAGTCCGCCATCCGCCGGCACAGCCTGTCCCGCCCGGCCGGCCAGTTCCGCCTGCTGGACGCCGCCTTCGGCGGCGACGCGGTGGCGACCGGCTCCGCGCTGCTACCTCTGGAGGCGATGATCGCCGCCGACCCGGCGACTCAGGATCGCCCGCCCCGCTAACTCATCGGACGGGTTGAACCGGGAGCACTCACCTGCCCGGTCAAGTGCAGCACGTGGCCCTTGCTCCCGATCTCATGGACGAGATCTCGTGGGCGTCGAGCAGCCGCGGGCCGCCGCCCTGGGACACGATCACGAGCCGCGCCGGCTGCAGTGCGGCGAGCAGCGGTATTCGGTCGGCGCCGCCTGCCGTCGCGGCCGACGCCGCGTTGGCCGAGGTCAGCAGGATGGCGGCCGCAGCCGCGAGCGTGGCAAGGAACCGCCATCCGAATCTGCGCTGAGTTTTCATGATGACTTGTCTCCTGGGTGTCTGAGTCGACGTGCTCGGCTGGTGTCCCTGGAGGTTGGCCGCGCCCGCTGAGACGCCACTGAAGCCGCGCGGAAGGCCGGTAAGCCGAGCTTCTTCGTCAGCGTCTCGAACGCCAGGTCGTCACGCAGCGGTACCCCGAACCGCCCGTCGCCGTACGGGAAGTCCGCCGGGTGGTCGGCGTCGAAGGTGAAGTCCTGCGTCCGCGTCGCGGCCTCCTGGCCGGCGCCGCGGAAGCCGCGGATCGTGCTGCGGTTGTGCGAACCGCGGATCCAGCGGTTGGTGGCGCGGAACTGGAACTTGGCCAGTTCCGGCGCCCCTTGACCGCATCGGGGGTGGCGAACAACGTCGGGGTGTCGACACTGTTGCGCGGCTCTCGTCGGAGCATGGTGGTCACTGTCGTCCTCTCCGAAACCGGGACCGGGCTGTGGGTGTCCGTCAGTCAGTGGACCGGCCCGCGGTGACGGCGCCGGAACTACGAGCGGCACCTTGCCACGACCTTCCGCCGGTCGGCGCGTCCGGATTCCCGCGGCCTGCCGCCGGGGAAGGCACGCGAGAAGGCCGCGCGAAGCACACCTGATTGATCCGCAACCGTCGTCCCCGGCTGCGCACAACCCCGGCTGGACCTTTGGGCCGAAACGGCAGAAGTTCGGCCAGCTGGATCGAAACATCTGGACACGTTGATCAAAGTCCCATAATGTGGACGGACGGCTTGAGAAAGCTCTCTCGATGATCCGTCGGCGCGGACGTCAAGGCGTGCTCGATGACATAGGCCGACATCGCGGCACCCTCGGCTGCGGCGCGTCGGCGCGCGCCCTGCCTGGCTAGTTCGGCCAGGAAGGGACACAAGTGAAACGAAATCAGCCCATCGTTCGATGGCGGCCAATGGCAGCCGCCCTGCTTCTGGTCACCTCGGGACTCAGCGTCCTCGCCGCGGCGGCGACCCCGGCTGCGGCGGCGATCAACCCCGCCGACTTCCAGCAGGTCACGCTCGCCAAGGGCGTGGCGGAGACCGGCGAACCCATGGCCATCACGGTGTTGCCGGACCGCTCGGTCCTGCACACCGCACGCGACGGCACCCTGCGCCGCACCGACGCCGCCGGCAACACATCGGTGATCGCGAACATCGCCGTGTACACGCACGACGAGGAAGGCTTGCAGGGCGTCGCCGCGGACCCGAACTTCGCCAGCAACCGCTACATCTACCTCTACTACGCACCGCCGCTGAGCACTCCCGCCGGCGACGCGCCCGCCACCGGTACCGCCACCGACTGGACCACCTGGACCGGGGTCAACCGCCTTTCCCGGTTCACGCTCAACGCCGACTACACAGTGAACATGGCCAGCCAGGTCACCGTCCTGGAGGTGACGACCAGCCGCGGCATCTGCTGCCATGTCGGCGGCGACATCGACTTCGACGCGGCCGGGAACCTCTATCTGTCCACGGGGGACGACTCCAACCCGTTCGAGTCGGCCGGCTACGCGCCGATCGACGAGCGGACCAACCGCAACCCCGCCTACGACGCTCAGCGCTCCGCCGGCAACACCAACGACCTGCGCGGCAAGGTGCTACGGATCAAGGTCAACGCCAACGGGACGTACTCGATCCCGGCCGGCAACATGTTCGCGCCGGGGACCGCCAACACCCGGCCCGAGATCTACGCCATGGGCTTCCGCAACCCGTTCCGGATGAGCGTCGACAAGGCGACCGGCATCGTCTACCTCGGCGACTACGGGCCGGACGCGGGTAGGACCGACGCCAACCGGGGCCCGTCCGGTCAGGTGGAGTTCGACCGGATCACGGGGCCCGGCTTCTACGGCTGGCCGTACTGCACCGGCACGAACACCACCACCGAGACGTACAACGAGTGGAACTTCGCGACCAACGCCACTGGCCCTAAGTACAACTGCGGCGGCGGCCCGACGAACAACTCCTTCCGTAACACGGGCCTGACCACCCTGCCGGCGGCCAAGCCTGCCTGGATCCGCTACGCCGGCGACGCCGGTTCCCCTGCGGCCTTCGGTAGCGGCTCCGAGTCGCCGATGGGCGGCCCGGTCTACCGGTACGACGCCGCAAACCCATTGACCACGAAGTTCCCCGCCAGCCTGGACGGGCAGTACTTCGCCGGCGAGTTCGGGCGCGGCTGGATCAAGCCCATCGTGGTCAACGCGGACGGCTCGCCGGGCGCGATCGACAACTTCCCTTGGAACGGCAAGCAGGTCATGGACATGGCCTTCGGCCCGGACGGGTCGCTGTACGTCCTGGACTACGGCACCGGTTACTTCAACGGGGACGCGAACTCGGCGGTGTACCGCTACGACTACGTCGGCACCGGCGGCAACCGGGCGCCGATCGCCGTGGCCGGCGCCAACAAGACATCCGGCGCGGCACCCCTCGCCGTGACGTTCTCGTCGGCGGGCTCCAGCGACCCCGACGGCGGGGCGCTGACCTACTCGTGGGCGTTCGGTGACGGTGGTACCTCGACCGCCGCCAACCCGGCACACACGTACACCGCCAACGGCAACTACGTCGCGACCCTGACGGTGCGCGACCCGCAGGGCGCCACCGGCACGGCCAGCGTGCCGATCAGTGTCGGCAACACCGCCCCGACGGTCATCGTCAACAGCCCCGCTTCCGGGCAGCTGGCTGACTTCGGCGAGAGCGTTCCGTGGAGCGTCACGGTCACCGACCCGGAGGACGGCACCATCGACTGCGCCAAGGTGACGATGGCGTACGTGCTCGGCCACGACCAGCACGCCCACCAGATCACCTCGCAGAACGGCTGCTCCGGCACGATCACGATCCCGGTGGACGGCGAGCACGATGACGCGGCGAACATCTTCCCGATCTTCGACGCGTCGTACACCGACACGGGCGGCCTGACCACCCACGCGCAGAACATCCTGCAGCCGAAACACCGGCAGGCCGAGCACCACAAGACCTCGTCGGGCATCAACAAGTTCAGCAGGACCACGGCCGAGGGCGGCATGACCGTCGGCGACATCAACAACGGCGACTGGATCGAGTTCGACCCGTACAAGCTCAACAACGTCATCTCGTTCACCGCCCGGGTGTCGTCCGCCGGGGCGGGCGGCAGGCTGCAGTTCCGGACGGGTTCGGCGACCGGCACGATCATCGGCTCGGCCACCGTCCCGGTGACCGGGTCGTGGGAGACGTTCACCACCGTCACCGGCACGATCAGCGGCGCGCCGGCGGGCACGACCTCGCTGTACGTCACGTTCGCCGGCAACGGCAAGCGCGCGCTGTTCGACCTGGACAGCTTCACGTTCGTCACCGGTTAGAAGGGAGACCACCGATCATGTTGCGCAGACTCGCTTTCTGCGTCGCCATCGTGGTCGCCGCGCTCGGCCTCACCGCCGTGCCGGCCCACGCGGCGCCGGACTTCACCGTGCTCGTCTTCAGCAAGACCGCCGGATTCCGCCACGACTCCATCCCCACGGGCATCCAGGCGATCCGCGACCTGGGCACAGCGAACAACTTCGCCGTCGAGGCCACCGAGGACGCCACCCAGTTCAACGCGACCAACCTCGCCCGGTTCAAAGCCGTCATCTGGCTGTCGACCACCGGCGACGTACTCGACGCGACCCAGCAGACCGCGTTCGAGAACTACATCCGCGCCGGCGGCGGCTACGTCGGCGTGCACGCGGCGGCCGACACGGAGTACGGCTGGGCCTGGTACGGCGGCCTCGTCGGGGCGTACTTCGCCAGCCACCCGGCGATCCAGACCGCGACGGTCCGCATCGCCGACACCACCCACCCGTCGACGGTCGGCTTGCCGGCCGCGTGGAGCCGCACCGACGAGTGGTACAACTACCAGTCCAACCCCCGCTCGGAGGTGCACGTCCTGGCGACGCTGGACGAGTCCACCTACAGCGGCGGCGCCATGGGCGGCGACCATCCCATCTCGTGGTGCCGGGCCTACGACGGCGGCCGATCCTTCTACACCGGCATGGGCCACACCCAGGCCAGCTACACCGAGGCGAACTACCGCACGCACCTGCTCGGCGGCATCCGCTACGCCGCGCAGGGCACCGGCGACTGCTCGGTCAGCGCTCCGCCACCAGACCTGGCGCTGAACCACCCCGCCACGGCGTCCAGCGTGGAGAACGCCTCCTTCCCTGCCTCGAACGCCGTGGACGCCTCCTCCACCACTCGGTGGTCGAGCGCGTTCTCCGACCCGCAGTGGATCCGGGTCGACCTCGGCGCCACGCACACCATCAACCGGGTCCGGCTGGTGTGGGCGACCACGTACGGCAAGAACTACCAGATCCAGACCTCGGCCGACGGGAACACCTGGACCACGATCCGGACCATCACCAACAGCAACGGCGGTGAGGACGACAACACCGGCCTGAACGCCTCGGCGCAGTACGTGCGCGTCTACGGCACCGCCCGCGGCACCAGAAAGGCGGGGTACTCGCTGTTCACGTTCCAGGTGTACGGCACGTGAGGCCCGGCCGGCCCGGGAGCCGCTCACTCCCGGGCCGGCCGGTCACGCGACGATTGTTGATCAGACCGCCGACCAGCGCGCCCTTTGACGCGTTGGTGTGGGCCGTCTGTACTCGGCAACGGTGTCTGACCTGGGTGGACGTGACGTCCTGTCACGATGTCGGCATGATGCTGTACCGCAGCGCAGGTGGTTACAGCGGCTGCACAAAGTACGGCGTGACGTCCATCCAGCCGTTGCCGGCCGCGCCGGTGAGGCGGCCGCTGCTGGCGGTGGACAGCGTGTACCAGGAGTCGACGTAGTCAGGATCGTCGGTGTACCACGAGCTCGGCAGCGCGGTGAGGATGGCGTCGACGAGCGGTGCGTACGCGCCGCCGTCGACGATGGTCAGCAGCGCGGTAGCGATCGCCTGGGCCAGCTGCTGGTAGTTGGTGT